>NZ_JAUBSX010000016.1:0-108233 GCF_036704885.1 Microcoleus sp. F4-D5
GACTTGTCTTTTTTCCACTCGATGATGTCCGGCTTCTACTTGCTCATGCCGGACTGTAGTCTCTGCCTAAATAATCTGCTTTTTTAGCTACTTCAAACCACTCTTTTACGGCGGTATACAGGAGTTTTTGATTCCCTTTTAAAGCTAAAATATAATCTCCTTTTTTCTTGATAATCAGAGATGTTATGTTTTTTTGACATCCCATAGCGTCTATGGTTATTACACTTCCGGCGATTTCTAACATTTCTATTAATGCCGGAATCGCTGTTAGCTCGTTAGATTTTTTATCGACTTTTTTTTGTCCTAAAACCAGTTGATGAGATGAAGACCAGGCACTAACTATATGTAGCGCTTTTTGCTGGTCATTTCGGTCATAAGATTGTTTCATTGTTTTGCCATCAATGGCAATTACGTTTAGTTCTAATTCCCCGACTATGGCATTTACCCAACTCAAAAAACATTCTTGAAACTGCTGCGGTTCAATTCTGGCAAATACCCGACTAAATGTGTCATGAGATGGTATACCATTCGGTAATTCTAGAAAGCTTTTCAACCATTCATATTTGGCATTACCATAGTCTTCTATTGCCACCCATCCGTCGGCACCGAGTCTAGACAGCTAGAATCGCAATCGCTATAATATCTTTGAGTAAGTGTTCTTTACTTCTTTCTATTCTTGGGTCTTTCAAATTGGCAAAATGCTCTAAAAAACTGGTATTTAAAATATTCATTGACGGCAATGAATCTGTTTGTTTTTGTTGGGAAGTTACAGCTTTACTAAAACCTCTTGCCATTGATAGCACGAATAAACTACAATAAACTACCTAAAAATTCATCGGATATAAGTGTAGCATATTTTGGGTTAAAGTTAAGATGCGTTTACCCTGGTTGAGGAGGCGGGTCATCAGATAATATTTTTACCAAAATACTCTCCTGACTTAAATGATATTGAGCATGATTTTAGTGCATTAAAGAGAGCTAAAATGTATGCGTCTCCTGGCACATCTCTTGATGAAATTATTCGTGCTTATTGTGCAGAAAGAGTATCTCATAGTTATTTAAAATGACTATAGCTATAATCTCAGCGCTGTTTTCATTCAGTGCAATAGCGCCGAATAAAAGAATTGCTATTAAATCTTTATGTGCCAAAGATAGAGATTGATTTTGGAGTATTTTTTTTGTTACCGTCAATCCCTAGTTTATTATTGGTTAGTTGACCTGATGCTGGTAGAAAACTGAATTGATAAGAGTAAATTTAGAGTTCTACTTGAGTTGACATTTTTGGTTTTTTGTGGTATCGAGTGCTGTGAGTTTGATGAGATCGCCCGCCCTTCTCGCTATTAAATGTTCGGCGGTTGACGCGATTCTTCTGAGGAGGAGGCTGGCGATCGCACTTTTCCCTATTTTTTGCTAGCCATCCACTTTTGAAGATCGTTAATCGTAAAAACGGCTTGAAAATCCAATCCCGCCTCGCGATAAAACTGGGCACCACCTTGCTCTCTGTCAATCAGCGACAACACGCGATCGACTTTATAACCAGCCGCCCGCAACCGTTCCACCGCCTGCATCGCCGACTTGCCCGTCGTCACCACATCCTCCAAAACCGCTACATTCGTCCCCTCTGGCAACAGTGGGCCCTCAATATACGCCATTGTCCCGTGTCCCTTTGTCTCCTTTCTGACAATTAAAGCTGGTATAGGTCGATCGCCCAAAGCCGAAACTACGCTCACCGCAGTTACAATCGGGTCAGCACCCAAAGTCAAACCGCCCACCGCTTGCACGTCCGACGACAGCATCGACAACAGCAAACGTCCCGTTGCCAAAGCACCTTCAGCGTGCAGCGTCACCGGTTTGCAGTTAATGTAATAAGAACTTTTCTGCCCTGAAGACAGCACAAAATCGCCTTCACGATAAGCAAACTCGCACAACAAATCTAGAAGTCGATCGCGCAATAACTTTAAATCCGCAGCATCCATAACTTACACCGTGTAAAAAACACAAATAATCCGCCGATAATCAGTTTATAGTGGAATCGGAATTAATTAAGGAGGCCCAAATATATGAGTCAAAAGTTAAAAAGCCTGAGCGGCGCGTTGATTCTCGCTGTCGCCTCTGCCGCACTGGCATCCGTCAAACCAGCCCAAGCACAAACAGAGCGATTTCACCCGATTGCCGACGACTTCAACCGACAATTCTTTGAAGCTTCAGGAGACTTTTACCAAAACGTCAGCTTGCAAGGTTACTTTGGCGACTATTTAGGCATCGGTTCCCCCAGCGGAGTCGTTGCCTTTCCCGAAAAAGAAATTGAGCGGGATGCCAGTCGCGTCAACGGCTTTTACCGACGAATAATGCAGCGCCAAGTTTCCAGCGATCCAATTCTCCGCGTCCCGGATGCCGTCAATCCCTTCGATGCCTCAGTCATGGCACTGCCTGCGGCTTGCCAGCTAGCACCTCAACCCAGCGGCTGTTTCGCCACTCCCGCCGGGCTCCAAGATCAGTTTACACTTCCAACACAGCAGCAAGATTCACAGACAGATCCAGGGCCAGTTAGAGGACTTTATCAAGTATCCCCTGTCCGCAAAAATTAATCGATCGACAGTTGCGAGTTTTGAGCCGAGGCGGGTTTACTCTCATCTCGGATTTGTATTAGAGAGAAAGTCTGAACCCGCCCCAAAATTCACTTTTTGGCAATCCTTTCGGTAAACGCACAACTGGCTTTTTTTGACGATCGCGGTTATTTTACAGGAATAAATATTCTCCAATATTTATGCAACAATGCTGCCGTCAGGCATGATTGTTCTTTTCAAAAGAGCTTCGCCCAGATTAGCTCCCGCCAAGTTCGCACCTCTGAGATTTGCCCCGGTCAAATTCGCCCCTCTCAAATCAGCTTTGCCGAGGTTTACCCACCGAAAATCCGCAGCGGTCAACTCTGCAAAACTGAGATTTGCCCTGAAAAGATATGCTCCAGTGAAGTGAGCTTCTCCGAGGTTAGCTTTAGAGAAATTCGCTGCATAACAATGTGCTTCAATCAATTCGGCTTGAGGGAGATTGGCTTGACTCAGATTAGCACAATTGAAGTTTGCACCGATCGCATTAACTCGAAACATCACCGCACCGATTAAATTCGCATCGCCTAAATCAGTTTGTTGGAGATTGGCACCGCTAATGTCCGCCCCAATTAAATTAGCACCGCTCAAATCAGCTCCTCTGAGGTCAGCCTCTTGGAGGTTTGTGCCAGTTAAGTTAGCTTTAATCAAATTAGTTTCTAACAGTTGCGCTCCGGAAAGATTTGCTAAACTGAGGTTAGATTCGGCGAAGTTGGCCGCAATTAACTTAGCCTTAAACAAGTCTGCTTTCAAAAGGTTCGACCGCCAAAGATGCGCCCCCCTGAGATTTGCTTGTGCGAGATTAGCTTCGCTCAGATCCGGTTCTATATTCGGGTTGAGATTTCTCCACTCAATCCAAGTAACTGCACCTTTTTTCAGGAGCGCTAAATGCTGTTTGTTTGCCATAATTACATCTCCTTTAACGGCTATTCCTTGCGACCAAAAATTGCTGGATTTTCCCTACCAGCCACACTTTCCACCGCCGCAATCGCTGCCTGGGAACCTGCTATAATATCTCGTTCTGCGCCGCCGAGGTAAAGCCGTCCGAAACTACCGACAGCCTGAACCTCTAATATGTTAATAGATGCGCCTTTTTCTGCTTCATTTGCCGCCAGCGCTGCATAGGCCGCCGGTTCTACTTCTAAGACGTAAAGCGTTTGTCCCGCCAGCAGCAACTGTCCGCGGCGGGTGCGGTTGATTAATTGTGTTTGGTGGGCGTCAATATTGCGAATAATTTGACTGGAAATCACTCGCGGTTTGATACATTCTTCTCTGCGGACTCCGATGAATTCTAGAATTGCTTTACCTGCAGCCCGCGTTTCCCCCTGCTGACTCGAGTGTACTTCCAGAAGACCGTACAAGCGTTCGACTATCTGCACTCCCGGGCGCACGGAGGCAGATTTGAGGGCGACATCGGTAATTCGGTTAATTTCTATACCGGGCGAGATTTCTATCCACAGCGACGCATCCCCCGGCAGCGGTAAGAATCCGGCGGCGACTGTACCTATGTATGCTGCGTGCTGCGGCTGCAAATTGTCTAGAAATACGTAGCTGCGTAGCTCTATTCCCAAAAGTTTTTATCTCCGTCGATCGAGTTCTAACTGTTCTCTGTGCAATTGTTTGTGCAATATCTGAGTTTACCTTTTTTTGTCAACAACACCTTGTCTGTTGTCGGGAAATGCCGGAGTGCCTGACAACCTAGTGAGGTGTCAGACCCGCGATTTCTAGTGTCCGAGTGCCTCCGCGAGCAATTTTTAATTTCGTGCCCCTGCTAAAAATTTGATATCAATCTGTAGTAATAGGTGGAACTTAGCAATGTTTACTGCTACAGGTGGATTTAACTTTAAAAGCCGATCGATATAGTTGTGATAGTTAAAGATTTTTCCCAACGCAGAGAGCTTTTGAATTATGAAACGTTCTGATTTATCCAAAGCAATCGGTGCAGGTATTATAGCTGCTGGTTTAGCCATAGCACCAGCTCATCTGCCTGCTTCTGCTCAGACAGATACAACTGGCGGTACTAACAGCACCACCACCACAACCACTCCTCGCTCTGATGTCTACAATACAGAAACCGATCGCGATTTTGATTGGGGATGGTTGGGATTGCTAGGCTTGTCTGGTTTGTTGGGCTTGATTCCCCGCAAACGCGAAGAAAATGTCCGCTATACCACTACAACAGGCGATCGCGATCCAGCCGTTCGCACCGACTACCGCTAATAATCGAGTCTTAGGGCTGTGGGCATGATGCAGGGACAGGATGTTTTAACCTGTTCGACGATCGCCAACAATCATCAAAAAACCTCCATCGGTGGGGTTTTTTTGTTTGAGACGATGCGCGATCGAACGGCTATAAAATTGGCGAGATCTCAGATATTGCACCATTGTCAAGAATCGGCTTTCCGGCCTGTTCCATAATAGATAGATTTTCTTGTGTGCCGCTGCTCAGAGCAACGCTCATAAAATCCTGATTGAGAATAGTCAAACATCTCAGATCTAACCGGATTTGATATTATTTATTTCTTCCTTTCTTCTTCCTTTCTTCCTTCGCATTCTTAGCGTCTTCGCGGTTCGTTAAATAAAGACTTTTCAGACACAAAAAGACCTTAAAAAATGTTTTTGCCAGAACGATCGAGCAAATCCAAAATCGCCTGCACCAACTTATCGGGGTCTAAAGGCTTAGCAATGTGGCGCTGGAACCCCGCAGCCAGGGCCTGCTGATAGTCAATTTCTCCAGCATAAGCGGTGAGGGCGATCGCCGGAACCAGTCCCCCTCGGTCGGGCGCCAGAGCCCGAACCTGCCGCAGCAACATATAACCGTCAGTGTCGGGCATTCCAATATCGCTCAACAGCAAATCCGGCACAGACTCAGCTAAAACCGCCAAGGCATCAGCGGCGTTAGCAACTGCCGTAACACTTGCCCCACAATTCTCAAGCATAAAAATCACCAAATCTCGCGCATCGGCATCATCATCGACCGCTAACACCCTGATACCGCTCAAATTGAAGGATTGTTCCGGCGGCGGAGTTGGCGCAGGATTTCTGTGAGGTTGCACGGGCATCAGGGGTATCCAGACGGTCAAGGTTGCGCCTTTGCCTTCGCCAGAACTGTAGGATTTCACCGTGCCGCCGTGGAGTTCGACGAGATAGCGGACGATCGCCAATCCTAAACCCAATCCGCCAAACTTGCGCGTCATCGTGCTGTCAGCTTGCCGGAAGTAGTCGAATACATAGGGCAGAAAATCAGGTTCGATACCTTTTCCCGTATCAGTTACAGTAATTTGGGCGTTGGTGTCCACCCGATCGAGAACGACTTGGATTTTGCCTCCCGGCGGCGTGAACTTGACGGCATTTGACAGCAAATTCCAGACTACCTGCTGAAGTCTCCCCGCATCCCCCAACACCGGGCCGAGATTCGGTGCAAATCGAGTGCTGATTGGAATCGATTTGACTTCCGCCGCCAGACGCACCGTTTCAATAGCAGCGCGGATCACCCCGGCTAAATCCACAGGTGCAATATTCAAGCTGACCTTGCCTTGCAGAATCCCCGACACGTCGAGCAAATCTTCGATAAGCTGGGTTTGCAGTTTGGCGTTGCGCTCGATCGTCTCTAAGGCGTAACGCTGCTTTTCCGGTGTCAGAATGTTCGATCGCAGCAGCTTCGTCCAGCCCACAATCGGGTTTAAGGGAGTCCGCAATTCGTGGGACAAAACAGCCAAAAATTCGTCTTTGACGCGGTTAGCCTGTTCTGCCTCTTCCCGCGCGGCTTTTTCCAGCGCCAGAAGGCGTTCCCGTTCCGCTGCGGCAAGTTTGCGATCGGTAATGTCAGTGTTGGTGCCGCACCAGCGCAGCACCTTGCCTCGATCGTTGCGAATCGGCACGGCGCGGGAGAGAAACCAGCGGTACGATCCGTCTTTGCCGCGCAAAGGGAAAGTATCTTCCCAGAGTTCACCTGTTTCCATGCAGTGCCTAAATTTTTCGACAACGCGATCGACGTGTTCCGGGTGGTGCACCTGCTGCCAGCCCCAGCCCTGCATTTCCTCTAGGGTGGTGCCCGTGTAGTCAAACCAGCGCTGGTTGTACCAGAAAATCCAGCCGGTGGCATCTGTCATCCAGGCCAACTGAGCGATGTTGTCAGCTAGAGCGCGGAACCGAGCCTCGCTTTCGTGCAGCTCATGCAGGGCTCGCGCGTGCAGGATCACCGTCCAGAGGCGAGCCACCACTTCTTGCATCAGCCACACTTCATCGGGCCGCCAGTGCCGAACCACCTTTGATGTCACCAGCAAAAGAGCCACCCAGCGCCCTTCCTGAAGGCAGGGAACATCGACCAAAGCGCGAATGCAAACGGCACCGTAGTTATCGAATAAATGCGCTGTATTCGGGTCATTAGCGATATCTGAGATGACAAGTGTTTGACCTGCCATGGAGAGAGCTTTCAGTTCTGCCGTCTTAAAGTCTGAGATTTGATAGATGCCGACGGTGCTGGGGAGGTCGGACTGGTGCCAGTCTTGCCGGACAATTGCCCGATCGGCTTCTAAATCGATTTCATGCCATATGCAGCGATCGACATTTAAATATTCTCCCACACTGTGCATGGCTTCCCACAACATTTCTGCGGGGTTAGAGCGCTGCCGCAAGCGGAGTTCGAGATCGGAGAGAAACTGCTCGTTGAGTTGGGCTTGTTTGCGATCGTGAATATCGGTATTCGTGCCGATCCACTCGACAATCTGGCCTCCCGCGCCGCGAATTGGCACGGCGCGGGACAAATGCCAGCGTTCCATTTGGTCTGCTGCCCGCCGCAGGCGCAGCTCAACTTGATAAACTTCTCCGGTGATTCGACATTCTTGCCAGCGGGCAGAAGCTTCTGCCGCATCGGACGGCGGCACCAGAGACTCCCAATTGTTGTGAGCGGCTTCCTCGTAAGACATTCCCAGATATTCCAACCATTTTTGTTGATTGGTAAAACGAATTTCTCCGGCGGAGTCTACGTTCCAAATCAGGTGGGGCAGCGACTCAGCCAGGAAGCGGAAGCGGCGGTCGCTTTCTGCTAAGCTTTCTTCGGCTCGTTTGCGATCGTCAATATCAATCCCTATCCCCGCCCATTGCACCACCTGTCTCTTCCTGTCTTTGACGGGAACAAGTCGCGCTAAATGCCAGCGGTAAGTACCGTCAAACCTGCGTACCCGACACTCAAATTCGTAGGCTTCCCCTGCTTCTATCGCAGGAGTGCGGATGGCGACAACTGCTGGCAGATCCTCAGGATGAAATAAGTGCAGCACCGGTGCAGCCAGCGGCAATTCTGGCCTCATGCCCGTATAGGTTTTCCAGTGTTGGTTGCAAAACTCTAACCTGCCGTCGGCAGTGTTGATCCACATTAATTGGGGGACGGCATCGGCGAGGCTGCGGTAGCGATTTTCGCTTTGCCGCAGTGCTTCTTCTATTTGCTCGCGCTCGGTTTTGTCCTGCATGATTTTCAGCAAACCTTGCACGTCGCCTGCTGCGTCGCGCAGGGGCATCACCAGTCCGCTGCCCCAAAAGCGACTGCCATCTTTGCGGACGTGCCAGCGCTCGTTTTCTGCTTTTCCCTGAGTCAGGGCGATGTGCCTTTCTACTTCCGGCTTTCTGGCAGCAGAGTCTTCTGGGGTGAAGATGATTCTTCCGTCCTGCCCGACGATTTCAGCTTCGCTATAGCCCAGCAATCTCTGGGCGCCTGCGTTCCAACTGGTAACGTGTCCGTCGGTGTCGGTGGTGAAGATGGCGTAGTCTTTGGCGCTGTCGAGAATCAACTGCAGGTGGTTTTCACGATCGCGCAGTGCTGCTTCTGCTTGTTTGTGCTTGGTAATGTCGGTTGTGAAGCCGACTATTTTGGTCACTTCACCTTGCTGGTTGCGGATCGAACAGGCGCGTTCCCAAACATCGATCCAGCGCCCGTCTTCGTGCCGGACTCGGTACTCGCTTTCGTAGCGCTCAACACTCAAGAGTTCTGCCGTCTCCGCTTGGATGCGCGCCAAATCGACGGGATGGATGCGTTCTCTCCACCACTCTGGTGTTGTCTGTGCATCCTCTGGGCGTACACCGACGAGGGAGTACAGCCCCTCGGAACGGTAAACCGTGTTCGCTGCGAAATCCCACTCAAACACGATGCCGTCGATCGCCCTTGCAGCTAAATGAAAGCGGTTGTTGCTTTCTTGCAAGGCGAGTTCGGTGATTTTGCGATCGGTAATTTCCTGTACCACGACATTAATCCCGACAATCTCCCCCCCCCTGTCTTTGAGCGGCCACCAATTCTCGAGCCAAGTGCGAACAACACCGGGTTGAGCCTTGGTTTCACCCGTGAGTTCCAAATTCAGCATCGGTTCTCCGGTTTCGAGAAGGCGGCCCAACAAAGGTTCGGCTGTGTCTGCCAACTCGGGGACTATTTCGCGCACGGTGCGGCCGATGTGCGCTTCGACGGACAAGCCGTTGATTTCTGCTAACCGCTGGTTGATCCGGAGGAACCGCAAATCTGTATCTAAAACGGCCAAACCGACGGGAGTTGTTTGGTAGAGCGATTCTATCTCTGCAAGTTGACGGCGCACGGTTTGCTCGCTCTGGTGCAGGGCGAGTTCGGCGTTTTTGCGATCGGTAGCATCAAATAATACTCCGATAAACCGCACTGCTTCGCCCGCGGTGTCGTAGAGATAGCGCCCGAACGCCCTCAACCAGCGGATTTCTCCGCTGTCTGCCCGGATGATGCGGTATTCGGGGGAGTAGAGCGATCTCGTTTGCCGAGCTGTTTTGGCTGCTTGCATGACTTGTTGTAAGTCGTCTGGATGCACGCATTTTTCCCACACAGAGGCGCTTGCTTCGCCGCCCGGTAGGGGTTCGCAGCCCAAAATGCTGAAATGGGTCGCCGACCAAATTACTCGATGTGTTCGCACGTCAAAATCCCAGGTTGCCATGCCTGAGCCTTCGATGGCGACGCTCAAACGTTCTTCGCTTTGTTTTAAGGCAATTTCAGTTTGTTTGCGATCGGTGATATCTGTCAGGGAACCCACGGCCCGCACGGGATTGCCTGATTCGTCCCAAATGGCTCGCCCTCTGGCTAAAACCCATTTGTAGCGCCCGTCCCGACAGCGAACGCGGTACTCGCAGGAGTAATGTGAGGTTTCTCGATGCAAGTGCTGCTGCCAATTGCTTTGCATTATCTCCAAATCATCGGGATGAATGTAGCTCAAAAATTGGCCCAAGTCCTTGACTTCTTCGGGCCCGCGTTCCAAAATCTCTAAACAGCGATCGCTCAGGATCTGGTAATTGGTTTGCAGGTTGCGATCCCAAATGCCGTCGTTGTTGCCGGCACAGGCTAGCTGCCAGCGTTCTTCGCTTTCTCTCAAAGCTTCTTTGGTTCGATTGGCGCGATCGATTTGTACGGCGGCAACGGCAAAGTCTGCTAGGGCGATCGCGATCTGCAAGTCTTCGGCATCGAATTGGCGGTCGGCATCGTGAGATACAATCCATATTGCTCCCAGCGGTTGATTTTCTGCTTGCAGCGGCACGACTAGCGCTTCGGCGATCGGCAATTCTAGCTGTTGCAAGTCGGTAAAGTATTTTTCGGGAGCGAAGTAAAGCTGGGGAGTTTGGCGATCGAAACGAGTTCCCGACAAACGCAATTTGCGCGGTGTGTTTTTATCTTCTGCGGCTTCCCACGCGCCCGCCACAGCCACCCACTGAAAGATTTGTTCGGAACTGGTATTTTCTGTGAGCAAGCAGACTCCGACACTTCCTGCGCCGCACAAATCTTTAGCGATCCCAACCAGTGTTTTGAGCAGCCTGTGGGGTGAGGTTGCCAATTGTTTGGCCAGCGTTTGCAGCGCTCGGTTTTCTGCTTTTCGATCGTGCGATCGAGGGATGCGGCGCGACAGTTCATCGGCGATCGGAATATCAGTTAAATTAGTTTCTGGGGTTGGCCAAGCTTCCATCTATTAGTCGTCTCTACGTCTTTCTGTCTGAGCTGGCGAGCGTATATCAGCGCCTTCTTAATGCATCTGCTACAAATTATAGCATCTACCTAGAAACATAATTAGTTATCTCTCTGGGGAATTACTTTTTAGTTTTCAGGCTAGTTGATTGCCTTAGTTGCCTTTACTCTTGTCGCCACCTTACCCACAATTTTATTCTAAGATTGCGCTTTTTTCCAGCTCTAACTCGCACAGAAATTCCGTCTGTGCTGGCTTGGGAAAATACTGCGATAGTTCAGTCGCTAGGTGGGATCGAACAGCACGGCTACCATTAACCTTTAATTGTAGATGTCCCAGCGCGGCAGTGACAAGCAAAGCGCTGGCAAAGTTAGATGCAAATATTCCCGCTTAGGCTTTGCCGCCTTTGTAGTCTGGCAAGGCGAACGAACACTGCCATTTTCCCGGTATAATTATGCTCATTGCTGAGATGCTTTTAGCAGTAATCGGCGAAATGGCAGACAGTATTTACCATGCTTGATTGCGGAAGTTAGTGTTAATCAATTGCCGCGGCGGACAGCCGCAGGTAATGGAAATTGCGGCGCGGGACATTCATCGCAAAGATCGGGATGTCTCTGTTTTTTCGCTGTTTGTTTGGCGGGTTCCGAATGTTGCTGCTGAATTATTCAGTCCAGGACGCAAAAACATCGCTACAACGAGAAACCAGTTTTTTTTGGGAAGCGTGCGTCCTGGACTGTTATTCAGTCTGAAGGAGTTGGAGTTTGGGATTCACGCTGGTAATGCAGAAACGAGTTTGATGTTGTCGATTTTGCCGTCGCAGGTGAAAATGGAACTGGCTGTTACAGAATATCCGAAGAATTTGCCGATCGACAGTTTGCTGAGTATGGAAGGCAATTTGCCTTTTGCTTGGCTGACGCGAGAGTTGACTGAAAGCGGTGTGTTGGGCGATGCGACGGCGGCGAAAGAAAAGGGATCTCGGATTCGAGAATCTCTCTCTGACGGTTGAGTACGAGTTATCAAATGTTTACAAATTTCAACAGCCGGGAAGTAATTCGATTTTAGATTTTAAATTTTAGATTTTAGATTGGGTAATTGGGAATGACTGATTGTGTAGGAGTTGGGACTTTGCGTAGAGTTGCATTCTTTTTGAAGGGTGTAATTAAAAATTAAGAATAAAAAATCAAAATTTGTTCTAATCCGTGTCAAAATGAGTCTAAGAAATTTTTTGAGTTGGAAAACTAACGATGAGTGTAAATTCTAAATTGCAGCGCGCATTTGAGCAAGGTCGCGCCCTGAAAATTATCAGCGGTTTAAATAATTTTGATGCCGCGAACGTTGCGGCTGTCGTCAAAGCAGCGGATCTCGGCGGTGCTTCCTTTGTCGATATTGCTGCCGATCGAGATTTGGTATTGATGGCAAAACAATTGACAAATTTGCCAGTTTGTGTATCTGCTGTGGAACCGGAAAAGTTTGTGCCTGCGGTAGAAGCTGGCGCTGATTTGATTGAAATTGGCAACTTTGATGCTTTCTACGCAGTAGGTCGCCGCTTTGAAGCTGAGGAAGTTTTGCAGTTGACTCGCGAAACTCGATCGCTATTTCCGAACATCACTCTTTCTGTAACAGTTCCCCACATTTTGGCACTCGACAAACAAGTGCAATTAGCAACAGAATTAGTCAAAGCTGGGGCTAACATCATCCAAACCGAAGGCGGCACCAGCGCCCAACCAATTCACGCCGGCACCCTGGGATTAATTGAAAAAGCAGCGCCTACTTTAGCCGCAGCCTTTGAAATTTCCCGCGCCGTATCAGTCCCCGTACTCTGCGCTTCCGGCATCTCCAGCGTCACCGCACCCCTCGCTATTGCAGCCGGTGCTGCTGGTATTGGTGTCGGTTCTGCTGTCAGTCAACTTAATAGCGAAGTGGCGATGATCGCGGCTGTTCGCAGTCTGGTTGAAGCTTTGGCTTTGGTTTCGCGATCGCGCTTTGCGGCTTCAATTTAATTAAGCAGGAAGAAGGAAGAACAAAGCAGGAATCAGGAAGCAGGAATCAGGAAGATTTTTCCATCCCCCAGTCTCCCCCTCTCCCACTCTCCCCTTCTTCCACTCTCCCGCTTTTACCCTCTTCTCCTCCACCACTTTTTCCCTCTTCCAAAACTTCCTTAATAATTGATAAACCACACAGCATAATCATCTAACAACTGATTGTTTGGGGAACTTGCATCAACTGATTCTAAATCTGATAAAGGCAAAGTAAATGTTCTGCAATCGCCGACGCGCTCGACTTTCACAAAAATGTCGTCTTCCTGAAGAACTAAATCCTCCAACCGAGTAATTGTAAAGGTATCGGTATAAGAAGGTTGAGTTTTTTTGAGCCTTGCATATTCTTTTTTGCTCCCTTCACCGATGACATATCCTTCTTCCCATTCAAAATCTTCTATGCCGGTAACGTAGCATGGAAAGTGAAGATTTTGCTTGAGGTAGTCGAGATATTTCATTAAGTTTTCCCTGCTGACATCAATATCTTGAACGCGAAAAATTTTGCTAATTCTAATTTCAAATTGCTCAGCATTAAATTCAGGTTTTGGCGGGAGATGGCGCAATGCTGCGGGCTCGTAGGTTGCGCTCAATTCGGATAATTCCTCCAGCAGGCGCTGAAAGTCGTTTACCGATTTCGGTCTTCTGCCTGCTACAATGGTTTCATCAAGCTGAACTGGAGGAAGTTCGGATTGCGGAGGAAGGGATTTGCTTCGATCGGGGCGATCGTCCAATTTAGATTTGTTAACTTTAGATTTGTTAACTTTAGGCTGGTTAAGTTTAGGCTTGTTAAATTTAGGCATCGCTCGGTCTCGCTGGCTCGGTTTATCAATAAAGTATATCTTGGCAGAAGTACATTCGTGTCTGAGAGGAGGAAGGTGTAATGCAACTACTGAAATCGCCTGATGAATCGCCAGTCTATCAAGGACAATTCGGCGAGTTTACGATTACTCAAAACGATCGCGCGGGAGTGTTGATTTACCGGGTAGGATTGGGGGTGGCGGCGCTGTGTTTTGCGATCGGCACTACTCTGGTGCTGCAACAGGGCGACAACCCGATTGCAATCCAAGCTGTAACACCTATTTTTGCTTGTTTCTGGATAGCTTTAGGCGTCAGCTTGGCAACGATTCACATTTACATGATTGCGCTACACCGAACACTACAGGCGTTTTGGGCGATCGGTGGCGCGGCAGCACTGTTTGTCGCCGTACAAAGCAGCCAACCCCTAGCTTTAGCAGTGTACGAACATCCAGCCACGTTGTGGGGAATTGGCTTTACTTTTGCCGCCTTAAATGGCATTTATTTTAAAGAAGCTTTCTGCTTCAACCGCCTGGAAACTAAGTTTTTGACTCCGGGAGTTCCGCTCTTAATTTTAGGACATATTTTCGGTTTTTTGTCAGCCGAAAATGAACAATTTTTGCTGGCAGTTTGGGCGGCTTTGTTTATCATTTTTGCGGTGCGAAAGTTTTTTCAACCGATGCCGCAGGATATCGGGGATAAGAGCGTTTTTGAGTATTTGAAACACCAATAATTTGGGAATGGGGCATTGGGAATCGGGCATGGAAAATTGGGAAATTATATCACTTTCCCATATCACTTTCCCACTATTTCCCCGTTCCCCAGTCTCGCCGAATCTGACTCCATAGCCGAAAACATCTAGATCGAGTTAAAATGAGAATTCGTCTAATCCGCCGCCAAGAAATGTGGGCAATTACCAGAGAAGGTTGGGTAATTGCTATCATGGGGTTAATCATTGCAATGCTCTTAATTATCACAAATATTCATCCATTCTTGGCAGTAAATGCGCCCATTAAAGCAGATATCTTGGTTGTCGAAGGCTGGTTGCCGGATTATGCGATAAAAAGTGCGCTCGCTGAATTCAAAAAAGGCGAATACCGCCAATTAATTACCACAGGAGTTCCTTTAAGTAAAGGCTTCTATCTCGCTGAATATAAAAATTATGCCGCACTAACTGCTGCGACTTGTATTGCGCTAGGATTTGATAAAAACAAAGTAGTAGCAGTACCAGCAGCGAGTGTTGTCAAACACCGCACTGCTGCTTCTGCGATCGCGCTTCGGGATTGGCTGGCTGCTTCTGCGCTAAAAGTTGACTCAATTAATCTTTATTCTTCTGGCCCTCACGCCCGCAGAAGTTGGATTGTTTTCAAAGAAGTGCTAAATCCTGACATTAAAGTCGGGATTATAGCTGCAAAACCGCAAGATTACGACCCACAAGAATGGTGGAAATCTAGCGACGGTTTTCGGACGGTAATCGGAGAAATTATTGCTTATATTTACGCCCGTTTCGTTGATTGGAAAGCTTAGCCAGTAATTGTCAACTTCCGTCTTAATTTCCTTCGCGTTTTTAGCGCCTTCGCGGTTCGTAAAAATATTTATATAACACTTTTAAATCTGTGGAACTACAGGACAAGGCTCTGCAGTTTCCTACTATATTCAACCAAAAATGATAAAATTTTTCTCAGATAAGTTGAGGGCAACTCGTTGTTAGAAGAACGCGCTTACTGGTTAGCATGGTCGCAAATTAACGGTATCGGGCCGATTTTGTTGCAAAGATTGCACCAAAATTTCAATAGTTTGGCAGAAGCTTGGACGGCAAAACCAGTAGATTTAATGCGAATTGAAGGGTTGGGCAAGCAGATAATTGAAACCATTTCGCAAGAACGAACAAAATTAAATCCCGAAGAATTTATCGAAAAACATCTTATCAAAAATCCCTGTTTTTGGACGCCCGCCGATCCAGATTATCCGCGCTTATTATTGGAGATTCCCAATCCGCCACCAGTGTTGTATTATCGCGGTTTAGTCGATCGCAAAGAGAATCAAGGAATTACGCCGACGGTGGCAATGGTTGGTACTCGCAGCCCTTCGGAATACGGCCGAAGGTGGACTCGCAAAATTAGTACGGCTTTGGCTAAAAGCGGTTTTACTGTGGTTTCGGGATTGGCGGCTGGCATTGATACAGAGGCTCATACAGGCTGTTTGGAGGCGGGAGGAAGGACTTTCGCAATAGTGGGGACGGGAGTAGATATTGTATATCCCAAACAAAATGAGAGGTTGTGCGATCGCATTTTGCAGCAGGGATTGGTAATTAGCGAATATCCGGCGGGTACTCAACCGAATAAAACTAATTTTCCCCGCCGAAATCGCATAATTGCTGGCTTGAGCCGCGCTACAATCGTGATAGAAGCTCCGCATAAATCGGGTGCTTTAATTACTGCTTATCAAGCGAATGATTTTTGCCGAGATGTGTATGTTTTGACGGGTAGATTGGATGACGAGCGTTCTTTTGGGTGTTTGGAATTGCTGAGTAAAGGCGCTCATCCGATTCTGCCGAATAGCGATCGACTCTTAAGCGAAGACAGGTTGTTGGAAATGCTCGGAGCTATGCCAAAATTGGATAGAGCCGAGCAGTTGTCGCTGTTTCCTCCAAATCCGACGGTTGAGAAGCAAGGGCCGCCGTTGGAGCCGGAATTGGCTAAGGTGTTAAGTGCGATCGTATCTGGGCCGATTTCTTTTGATACAATTGTGGAAGCAGCGGGATTGGAACCGGGAAGAGTTTCTAGTATACTTTTGCAGTTGGAATTGTTGGGATTAGTTTCGCAGTTACCGGGAATGCGATATCAGCGCTGCTGATGTGAAAAAAACTGGGCGGTTGAAACCGCTTCTACACACACAAAATCCGCCTGCGCGGATTGAAGATTATTCGGCGGTTTCAACCGCCGAGTGAATATGGCCAGGAGATAAGGGATTGCTCCCCGGCGCATTCAATTTCAAAGCAATCCGAAATTAACGGCACTGATACTGCTTGCAGAAACTCCGCTGATAGTAGCTAAAATCTCCCCTGTTTGTGCAAACCGGATTACAGTTGAACCGCTATCTTCGGCAATTGCCAATTGCGAGAAAATCAACCCATTACCCAATACTAATAAGTCTTGACCGACTTCAAAGTCAGCAACAGTATCAATACCGGAATTGGTAGATAATAAGAAGCGATCGCTCCCTACATCCCCTACTAAGGTATCATCGCCCAAATCGCCACTGAGGAAATCGTTACCCTGACCTCCTAGCAGAATATCATTGCCTTGACCGCCGTAGAGAGTATCGTCGCCCTTTTCACCAATCAGGATATCTTCACCTCGATTGCCAGAAAGGAAGTCAGTAGCCGCACCACCAGTCAAAGTATCAAAACCCTTTCCGCCGTAAAGGGTATCGTCACCAATTCCACCATCTGTTACGTCGTTGCCTTGATTGCCATTGATCCAATCGTTGCCATCAAGGCTAAACAACAAGTCATTTCCTTTTTTACCGCGCAATATATCATCGCTAGCGCTGCCGATAATGGTATCATCGCCATCTGTGCTTTCGGTAGTATTTTCCCCATCTTTAACGAATTCAATACCGCTTTCTGGAAATGGTTCATCTGGTGTAGATGGTGCGCTGGAGTCATCAGTATCTAAAGTATTGCGGACTGTGGGATTGTTAGCTGTCGCGGACTGAATTTTGGTATTTAGAGATGCACCAGTATTTTCGGAAATTGCCGATTGAATCGTTTTATTTCCGGCTGCGACTTGCAGTAAATCTTGGGCTACTTCTCCTTGGGCGACTTTTTGGATGCGGGCGATATCTGTCGCGGCATCTGAGGGCGAGGAATTGCTGGATGCGATCGCCTTTATTCGCTGATTTCCCTCTGCAATAATTTGGGCAGCATCCGAAGCAATACTAGATACTTGCGGTACTTGCAGTTGATTCGTCGCCGACTGAATAATCGCCTGCAATTGGGTGGAATTGCTTAAATCGACAGTGCCAGATTTAATTTGATTGGCAATGGCGGAAATTACGCGATCGGCAATCTCATTTTTCGCGGTAGTTGAAGCACCGCTAATTAAATTTGCGACTAAAACAATGGTATTTTGTACCTGAGCGTGGGCTGCATAAACCGCCAAACCGTTCGGGTCGTTTTGAGTAATTGCCTGTAGCGGGTCGTAGCTAGTCAAGTCAATTCCTGACGACAGTCCCAATGCAGATTTTACCTGAATTTGTGCCTGATTGGGGTCAGTGCTTTGCAGAAATAACTCGGTCAATAGAGTAGTTAATGGAGTGACGACAATAGCATCTGGTGGGGCAAATAGGGGCGTTTTCTGCGGCAAATAAGTAGAGGTATTGATACCGTCTATCATTACAATTCTGCCTTCTTCTGGTTCGAGATCGCCACTGTTATTTAGATCGAAATTGAAGAGAGAAACTTCCAGATCGAAACTGCCATCAACGTTAGTAATTGCAAACGGTTCCCTATCATCTTGAATTCCATTGAAATCAGCATCAAAGAAGACCTTTGCTCCCGTGAGGTAACTGTTAACAGCTCTACCCCTTGTGGCCACCATACCTGATGTAGTACCTCCTGTACTTCCGGTATCATCCGACTGCGATTGTGGCACTACAGGAGTACGTCCCCTGGTGGGAGAAGTTGGCAACGGCACTACAGGAATACGTCCCCTAGTGACACCAGTTGGCAACGGCACTACAGGAATACGTCCCCTAGTGACACCAGTTGGCAACGGCACTACAGGAATACGTCCCCTGGTGACACCAGTTGGCGACGGCACTGTAAGAGATCGTGGACTTGCAAGAGTTGGCTCTACACCAAACTTGGCTAACTCAAATGCCTCAATCTTTTTATCGTAGACTGTTTTGTAATCTAATCCGCAAGGGTAAGGTATGGTGATTTTAGGGGTGATAGTTTTGCCAAAAATTTTGACTGCTGGAATAGTTTTTTCGCAGAATTTTGGTAACAAAAGTTTGAATTCAGCACCGAAGGAAACAGGGATTTTTCCTGTTACATCAAACAGTTCCCAAGGTTGGCTGATGCGGGAAGCGATTTCCGATCCTCGAATTTTGCCGTCACCGCCGCTTTTGGGCTGGAATTCTCCAATATCTCTCAGATCGATGCGGACTTTTCCTTCAATTCCACCTGTGAGATAACCCTCGGCAATTTTCGTATCTATCCCACCACCTATGTCAATGCCAGCATCAATACTAAGTTGGTCAACATCTGGCCCTGTACCGTCAGCATTTTGGCGCTCGCTAACATAAAATCCATCCAAAACTTTGTCAGCAGAATCCGCAGCAAAATTAGAGTTTTTCCACTGACTTAATCCGTAGGTATCGTACCCAAATCCTAGATTAGCTGAAGCGCTAAAATTGCCTTTAATTAAACCAACAATGAACGGTGGCAAGGGTGGAAGCGGAAATGTTTGGTTAATGTCAAAGCCAACTTCTAGTTTGGGCATCTGATAGGTGAATAGCGGAACATCCGGTTTACCTATCAGCAATTGAATCGCGGTTTCCGGGTTGGTCAAGAGAGGCAAATCAAAGCCCTCAAGATTTTTTAAAGCATTTAAGAGTTCGTTGACATTGCCACTTATTTTGGGGCTAATTTGTCGAGCGACAATTTCTGTTGCAGAACTGGTTAGAGCCGGGTAAGCATTCTGAAGATTAGCACTGCTATCGGAAGCATCTAGATTGCCTAAAGTGTAGGAACCCAAGTCAATTTTATCGGAAGAATCTGCTATTTTGTTTGCCAATTCAATAACTTTATCAACGTTGTGAACCGCATCTACAAAGCGAGTATCGATCTTGATTTGGCGACCCAACAGTTTGGCTGCACCTACTGCCAGTTCTAGTATATTGACTTTATCATCTCCATTTTGATCTAATAGCCCAGCTAGGCCTATTTGAGACAACTTGGTGTCTCGATCCAGAAATTCAATAACTGGTCGAAATGGTTGAATGACATCGGAAATTTTACCGAAAACAGGTTTGGCAAAATTATTGACAAACGTCCCCAAATCTAGTTGCATATTGTTAAATGCAACTGTGGGCTTTTGCGGCCCAGTTAATTGACCGTTAGCGTAATTGACGATCGGCCAATTAACTGCTAAGTCGAAGTCATAGGAGGGAAATGCAGCATTGCCGTTAACGCTAGTTTTAGCTTGCAGACCGAGATTAGCGCTACTATTTAAGGTAGGGTTCAATAAGTCTGACAACTGATAGTTGCTAGTCAGTTCTGGGAACGTTAGGCGAGATCCATCATCAGCACCTCCCAAATTATCTAAATCTTTTAATTTGACGGCAAATTTTGCTTCGGCTTTGGTAGGACTGTCGTTATCGTTGGCAAGGTCAATTTGGAAAAAGCCTAATTTACCTTTGGCATTGAAATTATTATCTAGACCAGCTTCTACATTTGCGTCCAGTTTGGTTTGGTTGGTGTCAACATAGAAGCCAAAATCTTTATTGACGCCAAATCCTAATGATAAGTTACCGTCAAATTTGGATTGTGCTTTGCCATTTACGTCCAAACCTAATGCTGGAAGTCCTAAGTCTCCAGAAAGGTTAACATCTGGAAATTGATAGTTTCGATCTAGGGAAATTTGCAGATTAATGTCATCTGGAGTACCTTTGCCAAGTACGATCAAACTAGGCAAATCTAAAAAACCAAAGAGTTTTTTGGATGGGAAATATTTTTTTAAGGCTTGTTGCAGATTCCGGGCAACTTCTTGAGAAAAATTCTGGCTAAATTGAGAAGTTAATTTGGCACCTAATGCTTCTGAATTGAAATTCCCATCTAGCGAGTCTTGGACAAGAGAAGTTAGGGTAGATTGGAGACTGCGATCGCTCACTAACTTCAACTCATTTATTGTACTCTCCTTGACTGTATTCAGGAAATTAAAAACACTAGAATCGCCGGGAATTACGTCTTTCAATTGCCCTAAAATTGGCAGTTTTACTTCCAGTAAATTTTGATTGAGACTGTCTTGAAGCTGAGTTAAACTCCTTTCCAATCCTTGTAATGTTTGCCCCCAGTTAAAAGATGCGTTATCGATGTTAACTGTTGGCTTTTGCGGTGCAGTTAATTGACCGTTGGTATAATTAATAGCCTGCCAATTAGCGCCCAGGTCAAAACTTAAGGAAGGAAAAGCAGGATTGTTGTTAATGCTAGTTTTAGCTTGAAGACCGAGATTAGCGTTAGCAGTTAAGGTAGCATTGAACAAATCTGACAACTGATAGTTGCCACCAAGTTCGGAGAGTGTTAAGCGAGAGCCATCATTCGCACCTCCCAAATTATCCAAATCTTTCAAATTGACGGCAAATTTAGCCTCAGCTTTAGTGGGTTTTTGAGGATTATTATTCAGGTCAAGTTGTAAAACGCCTAAATTAGCTTGTGCCTTAGACTTGTCATCTATTCCGGCGTCAAAATTAGCTGTAAGCTTGGTTTTGTCGGTATCTATGAAACAACCAAAATCTTTATGAACGCCCACAGCGATCGCCAAATCAAACTTTGCTGTCGATTTAGCTTTCCCATCCGCAGTCAAACCTAATCCAGGCATCCCTAAATTTTGAGCTAAATTAGCATCGCTTTCATATGCTTTACCCAGCGTAATTAGTAAAGTGCTTTCATCTTGAGTAGAATTGCGATTGACTTTGACGTTGAAATCAGATCCGAGTACATTGCCCAGAGTAGTTTCTAACTGATCGGTAGTTTGATTTACCCCATTTTTAACCGCATCTACTAGCTTATTTTTGAAGCTGTCAATAAAATTGGGGGCAATGTTCTTGAGGGAACCAACTATGGGTAGTTTAATTGTATTTAGCTGGTCGTCAAGGATGTTTTCAAGTTTGTTCAATCCAGCTTCTAAGCCACACCAATTATTCTGTGTGTTGATGATACCAGCAGGCGGTGTGGGCGGCTCGACTATAACTGGCCTTGGTGTCGGTGTCGGCGGTGTGGGAGGCTCGACTATGACTGGCGTTGGTGTCGGTGTCGGTGTGGGCGGCTCGACTATGACTGGCGTTGGCGTTGGTGTCGGTGTCGGTGTGGGAGGCTCGACTATGACTGGCGTTGGTGTCGGTGTCGGTGTCGGTGTGGGAGGCTCGACTATGACTGGCGTTGGTGTCGGTGTTGGTGTTGGTGTGGGCGGCTCGACTATGACTGGCGTTGGTGTCGGTGTTGGTGTTGGTGTGGGCGGCTCGACTATGACTGGCGTTGGCGTCGGTGTTGGTGTCGGTGTGGGAGGCTCGACTATGACTGGCGTTGGTGTCGGTGTTGGTGTCGGCGGCGGTGGCGCTACATCGTTATCAGCGATCGCCACTGTCACCCCTGGAACCCCAATCCCATTATACTTAACGTCAGCGCTACTCACATTGTGAGTAATATTTTCGCTGTGCGCCCCTTCCACAATTGTATCGTCAACAGCTTTCACCGTAACGGGTTGAGCGACATTCCAATTATCGGCAGTGAAATTCACAGGGGCGATCGCCTGAATCTGATTACCTGTTGTGAGAGTGATAGTTACCGGGGCGGAAGGCTGTGACGTTAACTCGATCGCATAACTGCCATTCGCGCCGCCTTCTGTAGCAGTTGTTGCCGTGGGAGTAATAGAAATACCAGCGGTATCATTGTCCTGATTGCTGAGGCTAACATCCGCTACATCTCGGTTGCTGTAATTGGCATCTGTACTAACAGCAGCAGCCGTGACAATTTTGTAGTCAATATTGCCGTCAACAATGCTATCGTTAACCCCTGTTACTGTCACCGGCTGCGCTGTATTCCAGTTAGCCGGAGAGAAAGTTATACTAGCAGGGGAAACTGTTCCCTCGGCAACATTGTCACTGCTCAAACCGATAGTTACATCAGCAGTTGGTTTAGTGTTCAAAACCACAGTAAAGCTGGCCTTAGTGCCATCTTCACCAGTAGTTAATCCCGCCGTCGGATTCACCGTAATTCCCGGAGTTTCATTGTCACTGTTGGTGACGGTGATATCGGATGGATCGAGGTTATTGTAATTAACATCGGTACTCACAGCAGCAGCCGTGACTATCTTGTATGCTAGAGGGCCATCAGCTACCAAATCGTCAACACCACTCACCGTTATTAGTTGCGGTTGATTGTAGTTAGCGGGAGTGAAAGTTAAGCTATTAGTCGAAACAGTTCCTTCGGCAATATTGGAACTGCTCAAACCAAATGTAACGTTAGCACTCGGTTGAGAATTGAGTTTGACTGTGAAAGTAGCTTTCCCGCCGACTTCACTTGTAGTTAATCCTGTTGGGTTAATAGTAAAGCCAGCTTTGTCATCATTAGTAATAGTTGTGGTAGCGGTAGCAGCGGTAATTGTCGGGGTTACGCCCGGGCTGGTGGGATTTGAAAGGGTGACGGCTATGGTTTCGTCGGGTTCAACTTGGGTGTCGCCTAATACATCCAGAGTAATAGTTTTGGATGTTTCATTGGGCCCAAAATTAATTGTGCCAGTAGCAGCAGTTGCGCCAGAAGTGCCGCCGATGTTGTTGTAATCGCTGACTTTTGTAGCTGTGCCGGCGATCGCATAATTGACGCTACTGGCCCCGCCCGTGTTGCCGCTGCGAGTCGCAGTGAAAGTCAGAGGTTTTGTGCCGCTATTACCTTCGGCAGTGCTGGCAGTACCGGCGGCAATGGCATAAGAAACAGTACCGTTGGCTGCAATATTTAATGTTGTTTGTTTGGTTGTACCTGCAATCCCTCCGGTGATTGTGCCAAAGTTGAGGATTGCGGTTTCGGGGTTCTCAGGGAGATTGTCGGGTTTGATAGTAACTGCAATATTCTTGGTGAGTGCGGCACCTGTTGCACCTGCGGGGAATGTAATTGAGGTAGGGGAAATGGTGTAGTCTGAATTTTGGGTGGCACTGCTGCTGGGGTCGATCGCAATTGGTACAATTACATCGCTAAAAGGAGTGCCGCCGCTGACAGTAACGGGGATATTAACTACTGTATCCGTAGTTCCTTCTGTACCGCTGTAAGTTGCAGCCCCGAAATTAACTGTATTGGGTGTATTTAGCAGAATTGAGACATCTTTAGAGGTAAAGTTCGGCGTCGCTAAATCCAACTTGCCGTCAGCATTAAAATCTGCCGCAGCAATCAACCGAGGAAATGTTCCTACACTAAAATCGACGGCAGTCCCAAAACTGCCCGTACCCTTCCCCAACAAGACTGAAACGTTGTTAGAACCGCCGTTAGACGCGACTAAATCGATTTTGCCGTCGCCGTTAAAGTCGCCTGCAATTACAGATTCGGGAGACGATCCGACACTAAAGTTGGTAGCAGTACCAAAATTGCCAGTACCGTCCCCCAACAAAACTGAAACGTTGTTAGAACTGCTGTTCGATGCAGCGAGATCGAGTTTGCCGTCGCCATTAAAATCGCCTGTAACGACAAAGTGATTCCCAGTCCCCGCGCTAAAGCTAACGGGGGCGCTAAACTTGCCCGTACCATCTCCCAACAAAACTGAGATATTGTTAGTGGCGCTATTGTTCGAGGTGACTAAATCGAGTTTGCCATCGCTGTTAAAGTCGGCTGTGGCAATAGTAAGAGATGCTCCGGTATTAATAATGGTAGCGGGAGTGCTAAAGCTACCAGTACCGTCTCCCAAAAGAATTGAAAGGTTGTTACCACTCAAAGGGGCTGTGGCTAAATCTAACCTGCCATCTCCATTAAAGTCGCCCGCTGCGATCGATCGAGGATTTATCCCTGAACCGAAGTTGGTAGGATTGCCAAAAGTGCCAGTACCTGTCCCCAGCCGGATGGAAATGAAATTGCCATTAGCGCCATTGATAGGATTCGCTACAGCTAAATCGAGTTTGCTGTCTCCATTCAAGTCGCGCACTACAATGGAATTAGGAACCTCGTTGCCGGGATTAAATAAGTTGGTAGCAGTACCAAAGCTGCCCGTACCTGTCCCCAACAATATGGAAATATCTCTCGAACCCAAGTTTCCTACGGCTAAGTCGGGGAAACCGTCGCCGTTAAAGTCGCCCGTACCAATTGATAAAGGAGTTGCCGTCGGCGCCAAGCCCGCACTAAAGTTAGTAGCCGTACTGAAGCTGGAGAGAACGTGGTTGTAAGCCGCCAGCACTTCTGGCCGAAATGCTAAAGGTGCGGCAATTTTCCCTGCTGTTACTTCTAGGAACCAGTTGCCGCCTTTTGCTGCACTTCCGGTGAGGTTTTGCGAAGCAGCAACGTTTGTATTTGTGAGTTGGGCAATTCGTTGAATGAAGGCGAAACCGTCTATATCTCTGGCGTGTTCATTATCTATGGGGTATTTATTATCTATGGCGTATTTATCATCTATGGCGTATTCATCCGATCCGCCAGGGAATGAATTCCCTGTCTCATAGCGAAAGTCCTCTGAAAAGGAGTCAATAGCCGGCTTGTTTTCAGTCGGTTTCAACCGACTTGAGCTTTGAGCTGGGGAATTCATTCCCTGGCGGACTTTCGGGTAAGCGCGAGGTGCTGATGCGACATTACAACCGTAAATCAGAATGTCCGCATCAACAGTTAAAGCACTCCGCCACTGCTGCAATTTCTCGGAATAAGTTTCCACATTATCTGCACTCAAGCAGCCATTACCCAGTTGCAACCTGCCCGGAGCACCGTGAGAAACAATGTGAATGCTGTCAATATTGGTACGATGGCTTAAAATTTCTGTAATTTGGTCGATCGCATCCCGGTTCCCATCCAAAACGACTGCTTCCGTACCCGGTTTTACTCCGGCCATCAAACTTTGATAATCTTCAACTTGAGTGTCGATAAAGGCGATCGAGCTTACAGAAACTGGAATATTTAAATTGGGCATAATCCACCTGACTGGGGCTTCAAAAAAATACAAAAATTCCGCCCTTTCGTGACTTGCGTCCGAAACTATCTATCAATTTTTATTTATACAGACACACCCTTTCTCCGTAAAAACCCGGTGAGTCCCGATCTTTTGTCGTCACCATAACAGTTTTTTTACTGATATAATGTAAATTTTTCTTAAAAAATAGTTGATTAATTAAAATTTTGATAAAAACGTGAAAAATACTTAAGTATTTTTACTGAAAAAATGCGCTATTGATTTACCACCAATATTTATGAAACGTAAGTGCAATTGTACTGAAATTTCAAACTCAGCAATTTTGATAATTTTGATACATACTTTAGGGTGCGTAAACAATTAGTCGTGCAGAAAATACGGTCTTCTAACGCACCCTACTAAACTTTTGACTACCGCAAACCCGCATCTATCCCTGCTAAAATCTCCTCAGCTTCCCTGCAAATAGCCGCGTGACAGCAACCGTTACTCGCCAACAATCCCCCCCACTGACTCACATCTCCCCGGTTATATTGCAAAGCAGAACCGTCAAAACGAGTAAATCGGCCGCCCGCTTCAGTCAAAATTAATTCCGGCGCCGCCAAATCCCAATCTTTGGGCGCAGACTTTCCCGAAAGCGCAATATAAACATCAGCCTTTTGTTCGACAATTGTCGCAATTTTACAGCCGATACTGCCGACAGCTATTTGATTTTGACAAGGCAGTTTGTGCAATAATTGATTAAAGCGATCGTCCCGGTGACTGCGGCTAGTTACTATAGGTAAATCTGCCACTATATTTCGCGCCGAAACTTGCAATTTTAGCGCAGAACCGTCCCGATTTTCCATAAAAGCACCCGCATCGCGGATGGCGTAATAAATCTTTTGCTGTTCGGGCCAAGCCACAACTGCCAATACCGGTCTTCCCTCGAACGCTAAAGCAATGTGAACGGCAAATTCACCTGTCCTGTCAATAAAATCTCGCGTTCCATCCAAAGGGTCAATAATCCAAACCCAACTTTGGGGTAACGGAACTTGACCGTTGGTTTTTAAATAAGATTTGTAAGTTTCCTCGCTGAGATAGCCAAATTCTGCATTCCCTAAAGCCGACTGCAATTCGTCGAGAATGTAAGAATTGACAGCGACATCGGCGGCGGTGACGGGGCCATCTTTTTTCTCTTGAATGTCGAGGTTAGGAGTGTTGGAATCCTCCCGATAATAGGATTGTAGGATATCTGATGCACTCCAGGCGATCGATCGGGAAATTTCGCTGATTTCTTCGAGAGTTTTCATGAATTTCTTTTTTTTGAACCGCAGATAAACGCCGATTAACGCAGATTTTTGTAGGGCGGTGCCCGCTTGTCCGCCCCTGGGAACGATCATTAGCAATTACCAATTAATATGAGGATATTTCCATTCATAATAATTGGGAAACACAAAATTAGTAAACGAAACCGAAATACTAACTTCCAATGATTTTACATGGTGCCACCAACCGACAGGAATAAAGATAGCTTCTCCCGGTTCCAGAATCACTTCAATAATTTTTGCATCTCTGTAAAGCGGGTATTTTTCATAATCGGGATTTTCGCCGTCAACTTTGCTGAAAACACCGACATGATTGTAAAGCAGAGGTGTTTGCTGCGGAGAAATCAATTTAATTAGTTTGCGACCCGACACTTGAGCTAAAATTAAATTAACTGGGTCATGGTGGAGGGGCGTAATCGTACCTTGCGGCCCGAACCAAAAGAAAACTCTGCCTTTTGTATCGGCGGGATTGAGGTATTCTGGGAATATTTCAATGTCGTTAAATAGCGGTTTAAATTCCTCTCTTTCCAGAGTTTGGTTGTTAGCAACCATGTAGTAGTCGTTGCTAGGCCCGCCATTGACCACCATCTCTACATATTTCCGGAAAAAAACAGTTTTTTTGTGATTTTCTATCTTAATTTCGTAATTAGGGTCGGAATTGCGGTTGGCTTGAATTTGTACCTCTGCATCGCCATATTTTTGCTGCAAATACTCCGGCGTCCACAACTGCAACGCTTTCCAGTTGTGCATGATGTTAGTAATAATTACGGGAGTATTTTTTGCGTAGTAATTTTCGAGAAAATACTCTCGTGAAAGACTGCTTTTGCGTTCAATTGTGCCAAACTTGGAAGACAATGCAGCTAATTGATTGTTAATCCTGAGATGAGATTCTAATTTCTGCAATAACTGCACGTAATGGCTGCCTGCTTGGAAGTAGGGATGAGATGATATTTCTCTAACTTCTGCGGTGGCTGTTTCCGCATCTATGCCGGTACTTATTAGCGCTTGAATGATTTCGTCGTCGGGTTGATTTAATAATTTGTTGGCCGCCACCCACTGTTTCATATTGTCTGGGACTTCTTGTTTGCTTGGGGTGAGTAGATTTGGCAAGTTTTGTGTCAGCCATTCTAGGTTAACTTGCTGTTGTTCTGTTAGGGTAATCCGCAAAGGGGGAAGGGTGATACTTAGAGGTTGGGTGTCAGGCATGATTCGGGTATGTTGTTTTAGGACTGTTTGGTTTGATTTGAGGTTGTTTCACTAATATAGCAATTTTAACGAACCGCGAAGGCGCGCATGACGGGAAGGAAGAGAAGAGAGAAGTTCACAAATTTTGTCGAGGTTGCTGTCAAGATTTTAACTTAACAGGTGTTGCCAGTTCAAGTTTTCTAGCTTTCAGCCGTTTTAACCGGATAGTTTGGTTAATTTTAATTGAAAATTAATCCTTATTCATCCAGGCGCGGGTTCCGAAGTTTTTGCAGGAATGGGAAGCAATTTTAGCTGCGGCAGCGAGAGTATCTGTAAAGTTGTTATTTTGCAAAATGTAGTGACAGAAAGCGCCGTGGAAAATATCGCCAGCGCCTAAAGTGTCTGTGGCTTGAATTTGAGGTATTTCTATACTGCCGCAAGTGCCATTGCTGAGGTATAAAATTGATTTTTCGCCGCGAGTGATGGCAATATTGGGAATTCCGGCTGCTGACAGGTAAGCAAAGACTTGTTCTGAATTGTCGCCGTCGGGTGGATGAAAGTTATCCGAACATACCGCCCATTCAACGAAAGGCAATATTTCTTCTAATCCGGGCTTCCAACTGCCGCCGTCGAGGACAATGGGAATGTTTTTTGACTTGGCAAGTTGAGCAATTTCTTGGCTGGCTGCGATTTGATGTCCGTCAAGCAGTACAATACTAACTGATGTTAAAATATCCGGGTTAATTGTTTGACTGTCAACTTGCGATTTCGTAGCATTGATCGAAATTACCGATCGATCGCCCGTTGCTTCAGTTACAATAATCGAGGAAACTGGCGGCGAGTCCGATCGCCCGGGTTCCAAATCGATTATCCTGACATTATACTCCGCTAAGTCTGCACGAATTAATTGGGCGATCGCGTGAGTACCCAAAACGCCAGCCCATACCGCCGCATTCCCCAAATAGCTAAAAGTGACCGCAGCATTTGCCGCCGGCCCGCCCGCAGCAATGGTACAATCAGAAGCAACAACTTTCTGATTTTCACCCGGAGGCTTCCCGGCCAAATAAACTAAATCTAAAGTCGCCAATCCCAAAAACAATCCCGTTTTCATATCTGCGTTAATCTGCGTTAATCTGCGGTTAAAAAATCCCCATCTTAAAATGCAAGCAAATCCCACCACAGGAACACTTTACATCGTAGGAACCCCGATCGGCAACCTGGAAGACATGACATTTCGCGCCATCCGCATCTTGCAAACAGCAGACTTCATCGCCGCCGAAGATACCCGCCATACAGGCAAACTTTTGCAGCATTTCCAAATCAAAACGCCCCAAATCAGCTATCACGAACACAACCAACAACAGCGACTTCCCGAACTCCTCGACAAACTGCATTTAGGCAAAGATATCGCCCTCGTCACCGATGCCGGAATGCCGGGAATTTCTGACCCCGGTTCCGAGTTAGTCAAAGCTTGCGCCGATGCTAATATTAACATTATTCCGATTCCCGGCCCGACCGCTTGCATTGTTGGGATAACTGCATCAGGATTACCCACAGAGAGATTTGTATTTGAAGGTTTCTTACCCGTGAAAGGTCAAGAACGCCAACAAAGTTTAGAAGCTTTGCAAATAGAATCCCGCACTATAATATTATACGAATCTCCGCACAGATTGCGGCAAACTTTACAAGATTTAGCAAATACTTTGGGAAGCGACAGACAGATTGTGCTGGCGAGAGAGTTAACTAAAATGCACGAAGAGTTTTGGCGTAGTAGTATAGAAAGTGCGATCGAGCTTTACACCAATCGCGAACCCCAAGGAGAATTTACCCTCGTAATTGCCGGCATCCAAACAACCGCACCAATATTTTCCGAAGACGCCATCAAAGCAGAATTGCAAACATTAATTGCCGAAGGCATAAGTCGTTCCCAAGCCAGCCGCCAGCTAGCGCAACAAACATCCCTCCCCCGCCGCCAAATCTACCAACTAGCCCTCACAATTGGCGACAATGAATCACTAGAACAACCCTTAGATTAATTGTGAATATCTCTCTTCTTCTCTGCGCCCTCTGCGCCCTCTGCGGTTAAATAAAAAAAGCTAGATACTCACACTCAGAATTATATGGTACGCGGAAACTACGATCGACAAAAACCATATTTACGCAACCCCCACATCAACAAACCAATCGCCGAAATTTATGCAGACTTAGACGCCTTTAGCTGGGAGATATTTGAAGACCAACCCCACCGCTTCGATACCGTCAGTTTCTATGTCTTGCTTCCCCCGCTGTTTTACGAAGGGCGTTTCATCAAAGGAATTTACTTCAGCGAAGCAGTCGAACTCATCAACAAACTATTTCCCCAACTTTCCTCAGTATTTTTCTCCTTCGCCTATTCCCCCGGAATCTCCTACTCCTGGGCCCCCATCGCTGACGCCTATTCGAGTTTATATAAAAACCCGCAGCGAGAAAAGTGGTTTCGCGAAACTTATGTCGATCGCGCCCACAAACCAATCATACCACTGCAAGACACCGACTTCATCAACGAATACTTAATTTCCCCGCGCAACGTCCCCGCCAAAGACATCGACCTCCTCGCCGTCGCCCGAATTTCCGAAGAAAAAAATTTGCCAATTATTGCCAAAGCCTTAAAAGTTTACCGCCAAAAATATCCGCAAAAACCGATTAAATTAACAGTAGTCACCGGCCACGAATTTGATGCTAGCAACCTGAATACTCTCGACGAGTACGCATTAAAAGAATGGCGACAAGTGGAGGCAATTTTAGGCAATCCCTCCGACTACATTAACTTAGTGCCGAGAGTTGACTACTACAGCGAAATTCCCACATATTATTCGCGGGCGCAAGCATTCGTCCTCGGTTCCCTTCTCGAAGGAAAAAACCGAGGCATTACCGAAGCCATGAGTTGCAACGTACCAGTAATTTGTTTTGAAGAATTCAACCAATACGCCAGAGGAAACTCGCCAGTTTTCCCCGAAGGTGCCGGTCTTTACGCCAAATTCGACCCAGAATCTCTCGCAGATACTATATATACAGTATTGGAAAATCAAACAGAATTCAAACCGCGATATCAGTATTTAAAGCATTGCGGGCGCAAGAACTTTTTCAATACTTGTATAGACAGTTTTCCTTACTATCAGCACAACATTCCCGACTACAAGCCCGGAGATGCGATTAACAATTTGTGGCTGGATTTAGCAGTTCAGCAAAATTATCAAGTTAGTTTGAACAGCTTTTTGTACGGAGGTTCTCCCTTGTCTCATATTCGCGGGACAAATGCGATTCAGCACAATCTCGGCGAGTTGACAAAATTCAAATGACAGATGATGATATAATGCTGTTATTATTCACCATCATTGAAGAATACGAACCCGGAATTTTTGAAGTAGTATAAGTGAGCGATTTAACAAATCTGGCTTTGGCAATATAATGCCTGTCCGAACATCAATTAATGGTTTTATATCATTATCCTATTGGAAATAAGACTGAATTAGCAGTTTAATGGATATCAACACCAAAAAAGAAGAATTTAGCTATGCCTACGTTTACGCCGTTGCCTCAGCAGCAGGGTGCATCTGCCAGCGAACAACTACTCCTCTAGACAAGCTAGGTGTAGACCTAATTATCACGGGAATAGCAGCATCAGGTTTACCAAACTTTCCCATTCTTTACCTTCAAGTCAAATGTACCTCAAGAGATATCCTCAACGAAAATAGCCTTCGCTATCCCCTGAACATTAAAAACTACGAAGAATTGAGTACAAGCAACGCCTATCCTCCTAGAATTATAATTGTGGTCATTGTTCCAGATCAAGTAAATGACTGGCTGCAACAAACAGAAGCGGAACTCTGCTTAAAACGCTGCGCTTATTGGATATCATTAGAAGGTGCCGCACCTACTGACAATAAAGAAACCGTCACTATTTCAATACCCAGAACCAATATATTTTCGGCTGAGACTCTGACAACTATCATGCAGCGTATCGCAACCGGGAGACAACTATGAATGTGACAATAAAGGATATTGAATTGCTCAAAAATCTCCAACCTCAGCAAATCAGCTACTACTTAGAAACAAAAGGTTGGAAACAAGCACAACAAATTGACAGCCGCGCTATTATTTGGACAAGCAGCGATATCAAGCCAGAAGCCCCTCAAATCGTTCTACCTTTAAATTCCACTCTTCCTGACTTTCCCGTGTCAATGAACTTGATGCTAGAGACATTGGAAATCATCGAAAAGCGCTCTCAACTGGAAATTTTAGCCGATTTAATTACCGGGCTTCCTAATACAACTATTCAGGGAATCGTGATTCAAATTCACACTCCTAACGCCGACCAATTAAGTGGCGAGATTACTTTATTAGGTGTGATTGCCGACCAACTGCGGAAAATTAAAATGGAACTTACAGACAAAGACTACATCCTCGCCATCAAATCTTATCAAGAACGCTTGCCCGTTTTATGTACGGGAGACTTAATTAAAGAAAATCAAGTATTTATTGTCAAAAATACCAAGAATTTTACCATATATGACCAATGGAACAACTAACCAAGAATATTAGTGTAAATTCGAGGGGGCTAATCTGCCAGACTTTCTAATATCCTCAAAAATTTTACTTGCCAAAACTCTAGCCAAATTCACAGGGACAGCATTGCCGACCATTTTGTATCCATCAGCAATATACTTGTACTTAAAAATAAACTCATCCGGGAAAGTCTGGACTCTCGCGCACTCTCGCACAGAAAGCCGACGGTAAGGCAGAGGCGAATTGGGATCAAAAATGCGTTTGTCTTTGCCAACCAAAATCATTTTACTAGCTTGAGGATGGAGAGGCGCGTGTCTGCCGCTTGCCTGAATTGTAAACGAAGGTTCTGACCAACTTCTCACTCGATTGCGCGACATATAAAGGCTGGAAAATCCCAAATCCGCACATTCGTGATTTGGGACAGAATCGTGATAATTATCTAATTTACCCTTAACTGACATAGGGGCGATCGCCTGCAAATCAAAAATCGCATCTTTCAGCGTCAAAACCTCGGTTCCAGGTTCGGGAAACTCAAAACCAAAACCCAGAGTTTCCCGATAGCCAACAACAATCACCCTTTGCCTATCTTGCGGAACACCGAAATTTTTAGCATTTAACAACTTGTACGAAACCCGATACCCGATTTCCTCAAACTGCGATAATATATAACTGAAAGCTTCTTTGTTTCTGGGAGCTAAGATTCCGCTAACATTCTCAGCTAAAAAAAACAAAGGCTGCTTGTCCCGCACAATTCTGATATACTCCCAGAAAAGTTGACCCCGACTGTCATCAATCCCTCGTTTCGCCCCGGCTTCACTCCAACTTTGACAAGGAGGGCCGCCAATTATCCCAATACAGTTGGGAATTTCGTCAGATTTGATTTTTCGGATATCTCTGCGATCTAAAATAGTTTCAGGATGATTGAAATTATACGTATCCCAAATAGACTTATCATATTCATTTGCCCAAACCGGATTAAAGCCAGCCAAACGAAAACCCAAATCCAACCCGCCGCAACCCGAAAACAAAGAAATAATATTCCTAGTCATCTTTTTAATCTATAGTATTGAAAATCTTTTATAGCAATCGGCGATTGAAATCGCTTCTACACAAACAAAGTCCGCCTTCGCGGACTGGGAAATTATCAATGAATGCAGAATCTATCCTCCAATCTTACCAACATTTCGGCGTCCACCTCGGGCTGGAAAGAATTCACCAACTTCTCCAAAAACTAGACAACCCCCACCAACAAGTACCCATTATCCACATTGCCGGCACCAATGGCAAAGGTTCCGTTTGCGCTTATCTCTCTTCCGTACTAACAGAAGCAGGCTATCGAGTCGGGCGCTACACATCCCCGCACTTAATCGATTGGACAGAAAGAATTTGCATCAACCAAAAACCGATTTCCCCAACAGAATTGCAAAAGTGTCTCAAACGAGTTGTCGCCGCCACCGAAAACAACACCGAAACTCCGACTCAATTTGAAATAATCACCGCCGCAGCTTGGCTGTATTTCGCCGAACAAAAAACAGACATCGCAGTCATAGAAACTGGATTGGGCGGTAGATTAGACGCGACTAACGTTTGCGAAACACCTCTCGCTAGCGTCATCACTTCTATCAGTCTCGAACACTGGCAAATACTCGGCCCCACCGTGGCAGATATTGCTGGGGAAAAAGCGGGAATTCTTAAAGCAAAATGTCCGGCAGTGATCGGAGAATTGCCAGAATCAGCTAGAATAGTAGTAGAAAAACGCATTCAAGAATTAGACTGTCCGGCAACTTGGGTAAAACCAGCAATAGATTTAGGACAAGGATTCGCAGAATATCAGTTAAATCAAAATGCGGTTAAAATAAAATATCGATTGCCGCTGCTGGGAAAAATTCAACTAATGAATTCAGCAATTGCGATCGCAACTTTGCAAATTCTCCAAAACCAAGGATGGCAAATTTCCCCAACCGCCATCGAAAACGGTATCGCCAAAACCCAATGGCCCGGAAGACTCCAGCAGACAACTTGGAAAAACCGCAATATATTAATTGACGGCGCGCACAATCCAGCCGCAGCGATCGCCCTGCGTGAATATGTCGATCGCCTGAACAATCACCCGTCACCGATTAACTGGGTAATCGGCATTCTTGCGACTAAAGACTGCGATGATATTTTGAAAGCATTACTCAAAAAGGGCGATCGACTTTACCTAGTACCCGTACCCGATCAAAACTCATCATCCCCCGCAGAATTAGCCAGCCTAGCTCAAATTATCTGCCCCGAATTAACTCTCTGTCAAGCATTCCCCGACTTAACAACAGCTTTAGATGCTGCTGTTGCAGGCGACAACCTAACAATCCTTTGCGGTTCCCTTTATCTCGTCGGCTATTTTCTGCAACAACAACAATCCCAAGCTTAAACGCATCCTGCCTTAAGATGAATTGTTCCGGTAAACTGGCAAGAGGTGCTTCACAGACACTGGATTTCTTGTCGTAATATCATGTCCGTTAGCAGCGAATAGGAGAATAGAAATAGCTAATTATACAAACAGACTTCTCCCAGGGGAAGGCGCAGTTGGATGTTACGGAGACCTGCTTAAAGCTGGACGAAGAGGCGATAATCTGACACCACATCACATTCCTTCTAATGGATTCATGGCAGCAAAGGTTCTTGGTTACAGCAGAGAAATGGGTATTGCTATAATGATGGAACACCCTTTGCCCGGTAAAGGAGGTCGTCATCGCCAGACTATCTCTTACGGACAATCTCCGAATCTCAGCTTGTTACCCAGGGAAGCACTAGCTAGAGAAATTAGCGATGCGCGAGCAATTTATCGCCGTCAGGGACTTTACACGCCACAAATTAGGCGCAGCTTACAGCAAGTTATCCAGTCAAATAAGTTAGCTTGGTTGGGCGTTTTTGAAAAGGGAGTAAGTAGCTGATGAAGGAAAATAGCTGGATTACCATGTTGGCCGCTAATAAATTAATGCGATCGACTGAAGAAGTAACAGCTTTTGAAAATGCTTTAGCGGAATTAGCGAAGCATCCTGAGAGCAAAAATTTACCAGATTTACATCTGATTTTAGACGATCGCTGCCAACAGCCGGAGGTCATGTTTAGCCTAATTCATTTTTTAGAATCTTTTGAAATGGAACAGCAGTTACAAGCATTTATCAGTGTCATCCCACAATTAATTGTTGTTGCCTCTGATTGGACAAGAATACTCCACAGTCGCATTTTGAATGATGAGGTTGCCTGCCGCTTGTATAGAAATCTGTTACATTCAATTAACGCTCACAGCCCCCATTTTATTCGGCAATTGCTGGAAGAAAGTGCTGCCTATCGATTGACTCATCAAGATTCACCGATTGAGCTAGCTGGACAAGTTCATTAGCGTTTATCTCCACCGCTGATGAATATTTGGAACAGCGATCGCGATGAAGGAAAAGCTCGATAAGTAGAGCGGGCAATTCCCTACCCTACCCTACGGGAACCCCTACGGGGAACGGGAAACCCTGCGGGGAAAGGGATAGCTTCGCTTCACGCTCTTTTTTCTTTAACCTTGTGTTTCTTCCTCAGTAAAGATAGGAGGCCACAATTCCGAAACGGGCAATTCCCAACCGGGAAAAAGTTCTGCTACTGTTAAGATATCGCCATTTCCTAAAACAGTCGGTTCACCTGTAGAGCGATAAACAGTCACTGTTTCTTCATCAGGATCGATCAGAATTCCGACGGTCGCACCCAATTCTATAAACTTCAAAACCTTGGTTTCTATAGGCTTAATGCGATCGCTCTGAGATTTAATCTCAACCACCAAATCCGGGACAAGTTCTCCAAAATAACGCGGACTTTGGCGCAAGCGGGCGGCGCGCACAAAAGAAACATCCGGTGCTTTGACATTCGTATCCGGCATGATGAAACCGCCTGCAGAGTCAAAGACTCTCCCCAAGCGACGGGGATAAACCCAGTTACCCAGCAAGCGAATCAAAATACTGCTGATTTCACTGGATACGATGTCTGATGGCCCCACAATGGAAAGTCTCCCGTCTTCTAGTTCAATTTTGTAATCTAAACCCGCTTCGGAAAAAAGTTTTTGAACTTGGTTTAAATCTTTGAGTGTCATCGCTGACATAAGAATTTTCTCCTATTCCGATCTGAGCTTTGATTTTAACACAAGTCAAATTTCTGAATATTTGAGGAATTCAGGCTGTATTCGTACAAATCATCAATCAAGCTGAATTGAGAAAAGCGATCGCACGGGATAAAGAAACTTGAGTTATGGGATGAGCGATCGTTCTTATCCAAAAACATTTATTTCTAAAATAGTCGAGATATACCTATCCAGAGTTCTCCTCCGACTCCGCCTTGTGAAGCGGCGGTAATTTCATCATTCGATAAGAACTTAAAAGCTGATATCTGCTTATATAGGGCGGCACATATTCCCATTATTTAATAATACGTCAAGTAGCAGAAAAAAGCAAGGGGCGAGATTAAAAAAGATTAATGCCTAATGGCTAATTCCCAATGCCCAATGCCAAAGTTTTGTTACAATACAAGTGAGTTTAGAAAAATTTAGAGAGAAGTTTATGAGCAGCCTTATATCGGTACAAACGCTAATTGAATATATAGAAGCTTTGCCAGCCCAAGAGCAAACTTTACTATTTGAGGAGCTTTTCAGGCGAAACATAATCAAGCAGCGTCAGGAAAACAATACAGCAGCACTGAAGGCCTCTATCATGGCAGAAAGAGAAAAGCCGCACCAGGAAAACACCAAGCAGACAGTCAAGACAAAAACACTCTTAACAGGTAACGCTACCTGCGACATTCGCGCAGCCGATCGCACTAACTTTGGGGGCAACCTCGACAGCTCAACTGCTCACATAATCATTAAAAACGAATCAGACAGAACAGTCAGTGCAGCGTTGCTGGGATGGCCCGAATGTAAAGCTTTTGGCGAGACGCGATCGCAAGCACTGCAAAACCTTCACGATTTAGTAAATGCCCAGCTAGCCGAAGCTGAAATCGTCTCTGTCAAACTCACGAATAGTCGATCGAACAATCCTTGGGTGAGGTTAGCTGGTAAATATGAAAACGATCCGCAATACGATGAGGTATTGGCACACATAGAAGAATATCGCCGCGAACTCGATGCAGAAACTGAAGCTTATTACAGTCAAATTGACGCTGCGGTTGAGACCAAATGAGCCGATACATACTTGATACGGATTGTTTCTCCCTTTGGCAACAGAATCATCCAATGATGGTGCAGCAGGTCGAGGTTAACGCAGAAAACCTTGCTGTAACTATCGTAACAGTAGAGGAAGTAATTCGCGGCAGGTTCAAGGTTATTAAAAACGCTTCTGAACCTTCGCAAGCGGACAAATTAGTATTGGCTTACACCAGGTTATGGGATACATTAGATGATTTCAAAAATCTCAACATTCTGAAATTTGACCAGAATGCTTTCACTATTTATACTGAGTTCCGCCGTCAAAGAATACGCATCGGCACGCAAGATTTGCGAATTGCTGCTATTGTACTTGCTAATAATGCTATCCTCGTTACACGCAACTACCGAGATTTTTCGCAAGTGCCTGATTTAGTGCAGGAAGACTGGACAATTCAACCTTAAAAGCAAGCGCGATTGCTAATCGTAGGGTGCGTCGCAATCAAATTTTTCGCGATGATTGGAAACTCTGCGAGGCGACGCACCTTACATTTAAAAGCCGATTTATGCTTATATGACGGCACGGATTTGCATTATTTAATAATACGTCAAGTAGCAGAAAAAAGCAAGGGGCGAACTCAAAAAAAATCCCGCCCCAGCTTCAATTCAAAACTACCTTTGATCCCAAGCCTTAGCCGCATCAGCCACAGCTTGGTCTACCGACTTCTCCCCCAACATTGCCGCCTGCAAATTGTCATAAATCGCCTTTTGCAGCTTCTTAACATCCTTCAAAGGCGGAATCAATAGCTCGGCGGAACTCAACCCAGAAGCACTAATAACCCGAGCTCGATCGGCTGCAGGCGCATCAGCAGGAACGCTCTTAAAATAACCGTCCTTCAAAGCCTCAACTGTAGAAGGCAAAACATTAGCAGCCTTAGCAAAAGCCAACTGATTTTGAGAATTAGTCACGTACAGAGCAAACTTGACAGCATCATCAGGGCGCTTGCTGTCGCGGGGCACAACCAAATTCATCACCGCCACACTCTTCTTGCCGGTTTCCCCCGTAATTTGAGGCGCAGCAGCCGAAACAGCACCAATACTCGGAGCATTCTCAGAAATCGCCTTCAAAAACTGAGGTCCCGAAGCTAACAAAGTAGTTTCCCCGGCTTGATAAAGCTCGATCGCCCTGCGATGTCCCTGCACCAAAACATCCTGCGGCAAAAGTCCGTCTTTGTACAAATCTACCCAATACTGAAAAACAGCTTTCCCCTTAGCTGTATTAAAAGCAGCCTTGCCTTTAGCGTCAACCAAAGGCACACCCATCTGCACGAAAGATTGCAAAACTTCCGCCGAATCTTCCGGCACAAAAGTCACAAAAAAAGCAAACTTACCAGTCTTCTCCTTCACCTGCTTGGCAACAGTGGCTAACTCGGCATAAGTAGCAGGAGGCTTAGCAATTCCAGCCTTCTTCAACAACTCCGTATTGTAAATTGTCACCCCAGTCGTGAGATACCAAGGAATGCCAAAACTCTTGCCGTCGAGTACACTAGCTTTCCAGATATTTGGGAGATAGAGCGATCGAACTTGCTGCGGAATTCGAGAATCCAAATCCAGCCAAGCATTGCGTCCCGCCAACAGCGCAGCAAAATCGGGATTCAGGTTCACCACATCCGGCGCATTTTTCGCCGAAACCGCCCCCAAAATCTTGCTTTCCATAGCAGACCAAGGAACGTCCACCCAACGCACCTTCACCCCCGGATTTTGGGCTTCAAAACCGGCGATCGTCTTGTTGAAATACTCAGTAAACTGAGGTTGAAGCTGCATAGTCCAGAACTCGATTTCCTGCGTATTATTTGCCTGGGAATTCACAGCCGGTTTGCTGCAACTCACCACCGCAGCCAGCAGCAGCCCCACCAGCCCAAAAACAGCAAACAGTTGCCAAGATTTACGTTTCATAGAATAAAAATTGAGAGTTATGGGAATCGTCAGACAAAAAAAGCGTGAAGCGCAGCTATCTTCCCGCAGGGGTTCCCGTAGGGTAGGGTAGGGAATCGCCCGAATCAAGCGCGATGAGTCAGTAACAGAGTTTTGTACCTGGGCACGGCGAGCGAAATAGTCTGTTTTTGTGCAGAATCGGCAGGTTTTCGGTCGATCGAGCAGGAATTTATTGACATTCGCAGCAGAATAGCTATTGTCAAGTAAATTGGATAGCATAAAATCGGAACTAGCGATCGCGCAACACAGACGGATCTGCGCAGAAGAAGGCGGGATACCGAGATTACAGCACTCTTTCGGCAGTTGGAAACCAACCCTCCAACACGCCGGCGCGCTGAATCAGGCTGGCCAACTACAAAAGAAAAAAATAGCAATTACCGGCGACCCAATCACATGGTTAACTTTTTCAAAGGTCTACTTTCCCAACGCCAGCCAGGAATCGGGATCGAAATAGCCCCAGACCGCATCAACATCATTCAGCTCGAAAAAAAAGCCCAGGCATTAAAATTAGGCATCCTAGCCTCAACAGAAGTTCCAGAAGACTACATACAAGAAGGACAAATAGTAGATCCGCCGGGAATGGCAGAACTAATACGTACCGTCCTCGCCGAAAACAAAATTAAAGCCAAGCGAGTAGCAACAGCCATTCCCGGCCGCGAAGCCGTCATCCGCCTCATCCCAGTTCCCGCAGAGCTCAACGAAGAAGAACTGCGGGATTACATGAACGCAGAAGCAGGACTGTACTTGCCGTTTCCCAGAGAAGACGCCGACGTAGACTATCAAAAAATCGGCCTATTTGTAGATGACGACGGCGTAGAAAAAGTGCAGGTCGTGTTAGTAGCAACCCGCAGAGAAGTTACCGACACATACATCGAAACTTTTAAAGAAGCCGGACTGGTTATAGACGTGCTAGAAGTGACCAGCTTTGCCCTGATCCGCACCCTCAAAGAACAACTGCAACAATTTTCCTCCCAAGAAGCCGCCGTCCTGACCGACATAGAATTTGACAGTACCGAGTTAGCTATAGTAGTGGACGGCATACCTCAGTTCAACCGTACCATCCCGATCGGCACCTACCAAATCCAGACCGCCCTCAACCAAGCCATGAACCTGCCGCCAAACAGAGACACCAGCGAACTGCAAGGCATGACCCTGCCAGTCACAGATACAATGGGCGCGTCCGGAGACGCCAATCCCGGCACAAATGCGATGATTAAAGTATTGGGAGAACTAGCAGACGAACTGCGCCGCTCAGTAGACTTTTACCTCAACCAGAGCGAAGAACTCGAAGTAGCGCAACTGCTGCTAGCAGGCCCGGGAGCTGCGATCGGCAAACTAGACGAATTTTTTATGCAAAGATTAAGCTTGCCCGCATCTCAAGTAGATCCCATAGAAACCCTAGGACTCGAAATCAGCGAAGAAATTACCCCAGAACAGCGAGCAGGTTTAGGAGTCGCCCTAGGTTTAGGACTGAGGGAGGTTATGTGACCTAACAGTTTTTGATAGAAAAACCGATTTGAGAATTTTAGGTAAAAGCCCATTCCGAAAGAAGAAAGCAGAAGGCAGAAGGTAGAATATTGGAGGTAGAAGGTAGAAGGTAAAAGGTAAAATATCGGAGGTAGAAGCAGCCGCTTCCTTCAGTAGAAGGCAGAAAGTTGTTTCTTTCTTCCCTAAATAAATCCTTCACTTTTACCGGCAATCTTGCGCTGTGTCTAAAATCTAAAATTTCAAATTAAAATCTCTAGCAACAGCCAAGACGGTGAGGAAGTTCTTAATTTCCCAAACCCTTGCGGAAAATTGCTTCTTCCTTCCCTACTAGATAACTAAAGCCTTCCTTCCTTCTCTCGCGACGATAACTAAAGCCTTCTCCCTTCTTCCTTCTGCTATAAAATCGAGTGAAGCCATGTACAGCCTAGATATTAATTTTCTCAACGACCGCCCGGACTACAAACCAGTCGCAGCAGCCAAAAGCTCAGCTAAAAAAAGTTCCGGTGGAGCCAAAGACCAACTCCCATTAATTGGGGCGCTGCTGTTTGCCTTCGGCATCAACGCCGCAGTCATGGGCGCTTGGTGGTGGGCGACTAACGAAAATACCAACTTGGCCACAGAACAAGCAACCATCGACCAAGAACTGGCAAAGTTAAACACTCAAGCCAACGCCATCAAAGCCATCAACGCCGAAACCGACAAAGTTACCGCCGAATACAAAGCATTAGCCGGAGTATTCGACCAAATTAAACCTTGGTCGGCAATGCTGCAAGACCTCAGTGTCCGCACTCCCGCCGGAGTGCAAATTTCCAAAATCGAGCAAATCGACCCCAGTCCCTCCCCCGTTGCAGCACCTCCCCCGCCCGCAGCAACTCCCGCCGCCTCCCCGGGAGCGAGTCCATCTCCGGGGGCGAGTCCGTCCCCAGCCAGCCCTACCCCGGTTGCCACTCCCACTCCTGTCGTCGCGCCCCAGGCAGCAAAAGTACAAATTTCAGGGATAGCCAGTACCTTTGCTCAAGTTAACGACTTTATGCTGCTAGTCCAGCGCTCTCCTTTCTTCCTCAACACCGACACCAGACTGGTAACGGCTACATTAAAAAACAACCCCACACAATTACAAGTGCGCAACCCAAACGCAGGAGCAGCAGAACTTCCCAAACTGCGGCCGGTGGTGGAATATAAAATTGAAACGACGCTCAGCCCGACGGGGGCCTCCGAGTTGCTCCCCGAATTGCGGAGCAAGCAAGCAGACGGGCTAGCAATACGGATAGAAACACTTCAAGAAAAAGGAGTGCTAGAACCACAAAAAGGAGAAGTGAAACAACCATGACAGCAGCAAATGAGTTTATTCCCAGCGGCGGCAAAGCAGAAGAGACAGGGACTCAGGAAATATTCGGCATTAAGCTGACGCCCCAAGTCCAAGCAATAGGCATCGCGGTACTTGGCTTCGGAATTGCCGGCTACCTCGTCTACCAGTTCGTACTGCCCGAATTCCAAAAAAGCGGCGAATTCAAGCAAAAAATTACCGAAAGCAGGCAAACGCAACTGCAATTGCAAACTCTAATTCAAAAAAAGGCAGAAGCAGAAGCAAAGCAAGAAGAAGCAAAACAGCGCCGGGCTAACGTGACGGCAATGTTTGCTAGCGACACGGGCGTTACCACGCTGCTGTTTGACATGACCCAACTGGTTAATAGAATCAACGCCGGCGTGCAAGGGGACGACCTCAAGGCTAAAATTACCAAATTTGAGCCGGACATCCCGCCAGCAGCAGCAACCGCTGCGCCGGGCACTGTAGACCCTGATATTCTCAGGGATACGTCCTTCGGGCCGTCCCTGGCTGGCAAGCTCAGACGCAAAAAATTTAAGGTAGAGTTTGAAGGCACTTTCGCTCAAACCCGCAATTTTATGCGTAACTTGGAGTTGATGCAGTCGCTGTTAGTAGTGAGGAATTTGAAATCTGAATTGCTAGTATCAACTCAGGCACTTCAAGTTGACTTCTTGAAAGGGAAAATAATCCCTGTGGATCAGCCGCAAACTAAAATTAAAACTGCTTTTGACTTGCACGCACTGCTGCCGTTAAAGCAAGAAGAAAAACCGCCAACTCCGGCTCCGAGTCCTGGTGCTAAGTAGCGGTATTTGGGCGGATATTAGCTATGGTTCCAAAAAAGTCGCTTTTTTAGCACTTATCTAAAAGGAACTTATGTAGAAGGTAGAAGGTAGAAGAGACAAGGTTGAATCAAAAAATATTATGAAAGCCAGAAAAAGTTATTTTAGATGGCAATCAAAAATTATAGTTTCTGCCGAATTTAATTCTAACTTCTCCCTTCAAAAAAGGCTCGATTAGAGAATCTTTCAGTCAGTTTAGCAGCTAGCGACAAAAGGCTGCGAACAACAAATACAAATTTTAGTTGAGGAGAGAACGTGAAACAGCATCTACGGTTAAGTGGAGGACTCTTATGCAGCGTTGCAGGAGTTCTGATCGCCCAAGCCCCCGTCTTGGCAGCGCCGACTCAAGTCACAGGAGTGCAAGTAAGTCAAGGAAATAATGGGGTAAATATTGTCCTGGCGACAGAAAAGGGCGATCGCCCGCAAGTTTTCGCCATCAATAACGGCAATACTTACCAAGCCACAATTATCAACACCCAGCTCCGCTTGCCCGAAGGCAACAGCTTCCGTCAAGATAACCCCGCTCCGGGAATTTCTTCAGTAGAAATCAGCCAGGTAGAAGCTAACAGCATCCGCGTTGTAGTAGCTGGCACCAACGGAGTTCCCAACGGACAAATTGTTCCGGGACAAGGCCAAAGCATCGTCCTCAGCGTTGCCGGACAGGGCGGTACAGTACAGTCAGCCCAAACTGCACCGCCGCCGCCTCCGGGACTGCCGCTGAGCCAAACAGCTCCCCCGCCGGCTCCCCCAGTCCGCACCTCGCAAAACCCAGGCGTGCTGCTGCCAAATCCCGAAGTTACTGTTACCAGAAACGATCGCCCCCCCCTCCCCAGCGAAATACAATCCCAGACCAATCAGGCTGCGCCTTTCCAACCGCGGGCAGTTGCTCCGCCCTTGGGAGATATCGCAGTGTCTAACATCGCCCCCGGGGCGGGAAATATTGAACTGAGTTCGGGAGAACGCATCCCCCGCTTGGTGCTGCGGGATGCCCCAGTCCGGGACGTTTTAGCTCTGCTGGCCCGCGCTGCTGGCTTGAACATTGCTTTTACAGGTGGCGGAGCCCCTGCTCAACCGGGCCAGCCCGCAGTGCCCGGTCAGCCGGGAGCCTCCGGCTCAGATGAAGGGCCAAAGATTTCTTTGGACATCGAAAATGAGTCGGTACAAGATGTCTTTAATTACGTGCTGCGGCTCAGCGGGCTGCAAGCTAACCGCCAGGGGCGGACGATTTTTGTCGGTACTAGCTTGCCGATCGACTCGCGCAATATTATCATTCGGACTTTGCGGCTCAATCAAGTTCGGTCTACGGATGCAGCTAACTTTTTGAGCGCTCAAGGCGCGGAAACTCAACTGCCGATTACTCGGGTGACTATTCAAAGCGTGGGCCAGGGAAATGCGGCGCGGGATGTGGAAATTCGGGAACCCGACATTAAGGCGATCGGCGCTAGGGAAGGCACGGGGCCGCTGCTGCTGAGGGGACTGTCGGTGCTGGCGGATTCTCGGCTCAATTCCATCACTTTGGTGGGAGATCCGCGCAAAGTTGACATGGCTGTGGCTTTCTTGACACAGCTAGATTTGCGCCGCCGTCAAGTGGCTGTCAACGTCAAGGTGATCGATATCAACTTGGTGGGAAACAACATAACTAACAGCAGTTTCTCTTTCGGAATTAATAATAATTTCTTCGTCAATGACAATGGGGCGGCAAGTCTCAATTTTGGCGGCATCAATCCGCCCAGTGGGACTGCCCTTGACGGGATCAACGGTCGACCGATCGTCCCCAACCCGCTAGGAACCCCGGATGTTTTCTACGATGCGAACGGCCGGCGTATAGTGCCGTTTACAGGTCAAGGTCTCCAAGGCCCCGCCAAAGGTGTGTTCCTCCAGCCGACAGCCCCAGTTACTAATGACCCCACGCGAGTTGGAATTACGGATTATGAGCCTGGATCGACGACAGGCTCAGGAAGTGCAGAGTTCGGCTTGTTCCCGCTGTTCCAGTATCCGAGGAGGTTCCTGTCGGCGTTGCGGGCAACTATTACCAGCAACAATGCCAAAATCCTGACCGATCCGACTCTGGTTGTCCAAGAAGGAGAAACGGCGAATGTGAATATTACTGATGAGGTGATAACTAACATCACGTCGCAAACGCAGACTACCGGAAATACAAGTACCCAAACGGTGACGGCCGTCAAAGACAGGGCTGGTTTGCAGTTGGGGGTGGCGATCGATCGGGTTGACGATAATGGTTTTGTCTCTCTGCGGGTGAACCCGATTATCAGGACACCCACTGGCAACCCTAGACAGCTTTCGACTGGCGCGAACACCAATGAGATCACGCTGCTGGGCGAGCGATCGTTGCAATCCGGGCTAATTCGCCTGCGGGACGGTCAGACTTTGATTGTTTCGGGGATTATCCGCGATGAAGAACGGGTTCAAGCGAACAAGATTCCGATTTTGGGAGATTTGCCGATTATCGGTTCGCTGTTCAGGAGCACCAATAAGACCAACCAGCGGGCGGAGTTGATTGTATTGCTGACACCGCAGATTTTGGACGACAGCGATCGATCGAACTTTGGCTACCAAAACAACATTAGTCCCGACGCCCGCCAACTGTTGCAGCGCGGTCAGCCCGTCCAACCGAGGCAGTAGGAAGGAAGGAAACAGGCATTAATGTCAACTTTCCACGCTCTTGCCCCTGAGTCCGACAGTCCGACAGTCCGACAGGGGTTGAAACCCCTGTCTCACAGCTAAAGTCCTCTTGCATAGGACTAAAGAACTCATTAGTCCTATGCAAGAGGACTATCAATCACTCTTTCAGTCGTCTGAAGACGACTTCAGCTATGAGACAGGGGCTTCAGTCCCTGGCAGGTTTCGGGAGAATGAAACACCCCTGTCCCACCGGGGAAAGAAAGAGGGGAAACAAAGAAGGAAGAAGGAAAAAATTTTTCCTTTAGCCCTTGACAAATGACATTTTATTCTTTCTATTTCTCCTTTTTTTGCTCTGAAATCCACCTAGGCGAGAAATCTTCTCTCCAAGGTGGTATTTTTTTACGTAAATTTTGGGATTAATTAAAAAAATTGTCCAAATCCATATAAATTAAAGGTTCCACCGATCCATAACGGTCGGCAAGACTTTAGAATAATGCAGTGAAAATTAGATGCTGTGAGGTTTTCAGCAATTAGAAACAAAAATTCCTTTTCTGACCAATTACCCTAGAGTAATTGGTATTCAGCAGGAGTTTTTAATTGGGGAAGCGGACAGGAGCCATAGGGAACAACCGAAACCTCCCAAGCCACACCCCAATTCAGTTGATAACTCACAGCTAATAATTGAAATCTGTTTGACGTATTTTGCAAACCCAGAAGGAGTGCGCAATGAACAAAGGTGAATTGGTTGATGCAGTGGCAGAAAAGGCTAGTGTCACTAAAAAACAGGCAGATGCCGTGTTGAGTGCAGCCTTAGAAGCAATCATGGAAGCTGTCTCCGATGGCGATAAGGTGACGTTGGTCGGTTTTGGCTCGTTTGAGTCGCGGGAACGCAAGGCCCGCGAGGGTCGCAATCCCAAAACTGGCGACAAGATGGAAATCCCGGCAACCAGAGTTCCTGCATTTTCCGCAGGGAAGTTGTTTAAGGACAGAGTTGCACCGCCGAAAAACGCTGAATAGCTGGCGAACTGAGCCTTGATTAGACCTGTACACGGTGGTAATTTAACTTGGGCAGCCGCACTGGCAGGCTGCCCTCCCTCTGCTATTCTCGATTTTTCTGCGAGTATCAATCCTTTGGGCCCTCCTGAGTCTGCCCTGGATGCAATTCAAGCACACTTGAGCAGTCTGACGGCTTACCCAGACCCGGATTATGGAGATCTGAGGACTGCTTTGGGGGAGGCATTTAATGTTGACCCGGATTGGATTTTGCCGGGGAATGGTTCGGCGGAATTGTTGACTTGGGCGGCTTGGGATTTGTCGAAGCTGGAGGCGACTTATTTGGTGACTCCGGCTTTTGGGGATTACTGGCGGGCTCTTTCGGCTTTCGGGGCGCAGGTGCTCAAATGTCCTTTGGATCTTCAATCTTGCACTATTGTCAAGAACGGGCAAGATGCCCATGAAGCGAGAGAGGAATTTTCTCGCTTCACAGGCATCTTGCCTGTTCCTAAACAAGTAATTGAGAATGGTGCAACATCTCAGTTGGATCGGAAATCGCTGGACGGGGAGGCTGGAAGCGGGTTAGTAAGGGATGATTTGTCGGTTTCTAACCGTTCCCTTGTCTCCCCTTGTTTGCGTCTCCCGGTGCCTCTTGCTCTCGATGCCCGTCGACGAGGTTTGCTGCTGAACAACCCGCACAATCCTACGGGTTTGCTGGTTGGTCGATCGACCATTGTGCCTTATTTGGAGCAGTTGGGTCTGGTGGTGGTAGATGAGGCCTTTATGGACTTTCTGCCACCGGAACAACAGGAGAGTTCGATCGATGCTGTTGAGGAGTTTCCAAATTTGGTGATTTTACGATCGCTCACTAAATTCTATTCTCTGCCGGGACTGCGGTTGGGCTGCGCCATCGCCCATCCCGATATCCTCCGCCGCTGGCAGTTGCAGCGCGATCCATGGCCTGTGAATGCTTTGGCTGCTGCTGCTGCTGCTGCTGCTGTGCGAGATACTGTTTTTGAGCGGCAAACCTGGGATTGGCTGCCTGTTGCTCGCCGAGAGCTGTTTGAGGGTTTGGCTAATTTGCCGGGTTTGCAGCCTTTTTCAGGGGCGGCTAATTTCTTGTTGGTTGAGTCGTCGGTGTCCGTTTCTTCAATTCAAAAAAGTTTGTTGGAACGACACCGGATTCTGATTCGAGATTGTTTGAGTTTTCCTGAGTTGGGCGATCGGTTTTTTCGGGTGGCTGTGCGCTCAAGGGCTGACAATTTGCGGCTGATTGCTGGACTTGCTGAAGTCATTAGTCGTTAGCTGACGGTTGACGGTTGACTGTTGACGGTTGACGGTTGACGGTTGACTGTTGACTGTTGATTGTTAACAAACAATAAAAGTTGACAAACCGATTTTATTGGTCGTTTGAGCGGACATCCCCAAGAAACCCGGTTTCTATGATAAATCTTGCGTTTTGTAGCGAAGTATCTAGGAAGAAACCGGGTTTCTGACCCAGCGCGCGGATCGTCCTAAACTACTAACTAATGACTGATGACTGCTGACTGCTGACTGATGACTGCTGACTGCTGACTAATGACTACTGACTTCTTTATTTATGCTTGATTATGATTTAGTGATTATTGGTGGAACTGCTGCCGGACGCTATGCAGCTTTGACTGCAACTGGTTTCCGGGCTCGCGTTGCTTTGGTGGAACCCCTCAGTAATTTGCAAGATTTGCCGACCGGGGGGAAAGAGTCGATCGACCTTGGTTTGAGATACAGCCAAACTTTGAGCGAGGCTGCTCGTTTTGCCCAGCAGATCTGCCGCCAGCAATTGGGGGTTCGCTGGGAAGCGGCTAATTCGTCCCTGCCGATCAAATTGCGGTTTGACGGGGTTCTCAAGTGGGCCGAGGGTGTTGTTTCTAATCTGTCAGAAATTGATTCTCTCGGCGTTTTGGCTGCTCGCGGTGTCGATGTTATTTCCGGCAGCGGCGAGTTTGTTGCCAAACCGGATTTGGCTTTTGTTGTCGGCGGCAGGAAATTGCGATCGCTCTGTTATTTGCTGGCTTGTCCAACTCTGCCGACGATTCCCAATATAGAAGGACTTTCTTCTGCTGGCTTTTTTACTTCCGAAACTGTCGGGGAATTAGCAAAACTTCCCGAGTTGCCTAAAAGTTTGGCTGTAATCGGTGCCGATCCCAGCGGTGTCGAAGTGGCTCAAACTTTTGCTCGATTAGGGGTTGCTGTTACGCTTGTGGTGAAGGGTTCGCACATTTTGACGAAAGAAGACCGAGAGGCTGCTGGCTTGGTTCAAGCTGCAATGGAAGCTCAAGGAGTGCGGATTCTGACTGCTACTGAGGTGACTCAAGCTAGGGAGATTGAGGGTAAAAAGTGGATTCAAGCTGGGTCTAGGGCGATCGAAGCTGAGGAGATTTTTCTGGCTGCAGGTAGAGGACACAATTTTTCATCGTTAAATCTCGAAGCGGCTAGGGTTAAATTCAGCGATCGGGGGGTGATTTTAAATGAAAAGCTGCAAACAACTAATCGCCGCATTTATGCGATCGGCGATGTTGCTGGGGGTTATCCGTTCCCTCACATCGCTAATTGCGAAGCTGCGGTTGCTGTGAAAAATGCTTTGTTTTTGCCGCTGTTTCAAATAGATTATCGCGGGATTCCTTGGGCTATTTTTTCCGATCCGCAATTGGCGAGGGTTGGCTTGACTGAAGCGCAAGCAAGGCGCAGGTTTGGAGACGATCTCATTGTTTGTCGGGAATATTTTAAGAATGTTGAAAGAGCTCAAATGTGCGGCGAGACAACTGGTTTTTGTAAGATTGTCGGGCGTCGCAACGGAGAAATTTTGGGAGCGAGTATTGTGGGGCCGCAAGCTGCTGAGTTGATTCACGCGATCGCTTTGGCTGTGCGTCACGGGATGAAGGTTGAGGCGATCGGCGAACTTCCTTATATTTGGTCGAGTTTTTCGGCAATTAACGGTCAAACTGCTGCTGCTTGGGAGTCGCAGCGCTTGGGCAGCAACACTTTTATGCAAAATTTGTGGGAGAATTTGTTTCACTGGCGCAGGTATTGGAAGTAAAAAAATCAAAGGGGTAATTGGTAATTGTAAGTATGTGAGCGGCAAAATATAATTGACTTGGGCTAGTTCCATAGTCTGCTTATGAATTTTGCCATTAAATGCCTGATTCACTTATGATATTGGCGCAGCTTGTTTTGGCATCTGGACAAATACAGCGTATTCCAGGTTTATGAAGTACACCCCAGAAACCGGGTTTCTTTAAAGTTCTCGCATCATGATTGATTCTGTTGCTAGAAACCCGGTTTCTCGCGATCTACATTTACATGGGATATGCTGTAATTCGGCTGGCGAGCTCATGAATTCCGAATCCCAATTTATCCCAAATCTGACACACAAACTCAATTTCTTATGCTTCCCGCTTGAAATTCCGCTCCGCCCGAATTGTACTAATGACATTAAATTCTTACCTAAACTAGACATTAAGATTTAATAGGCGATCGCATTCAAGCATCGGTTTTAAAAATACTCTTAATTACCTGATTAGCCCCTTAAATTCCTGTTCTATCAACTGCTGGCTTTCAATCAGCCTTAGCCTTCTTCATCTTCTACTTAGTCTTAACTCAACTATAAACATCTCTTGCATAAAAAATTCAAGTATTGTTTTAAACTTGCGCTTTCATAAGTTGAGCCACAAAGTATATTAAGAAAAATGTAATTCACTGAATACCACAGCAGAGCGAGCCAAAATAGTAGATAGTAACTCTCAGAAGCTTCTGGTTTGACAGAAGCAATAGGAATACGTAGATATGACTGAAATCACAAAACTTTTCCTAGGATATCACATTAACGAGCAAATATACGCCGGAAATCGAACTCTAGTTTATCGCGGCATTCGGTGTTCAAACGGGCAACCCGTCGCGATCAAACTGCTGCGAAATGACTTTCCCAGCTTCAACGAACTGGTTCACTTCCGCAACCAGTACGTCATTGCTAAAAACTTAAATATCCCCGGCATTGTCAAGGCATACAGCCTGGAGAGCTATCATAACCGCTATGCTCTGGTGATGGAAGACTTTGGCGGAATTTCCTTAAGTAGCTACCTCTCAAGTATTGCATCCGCGAGCGAGGAACATCTAGAAGGCTTGCCCGTTAACGAGTTTTTTCCCGTGGCGATTCAAATAGCCAGCGCCCTGGACGGACTTCATCGCCACCGAGTCATCCATAAAGACCTCAAGCCCGCCAACATTCTAATTAACCCCACCAGCAAAGAAGTCAAGCTGATTGATTTGAGTATCGCTTCCCTGCTGCCGCGCGAAACTCAAGAAATTCAAAATCCCAACGTCCTCGAAGGCACATTACCCTACATATCTCCCGAACAAACTGGGCGGATGAACCGAGGCATTGATTACCGCACAGATTTCTACTCGCTAGGAGTAACATTCTACGAATTACTAACAGGAAAATTACCATTCCAAACAGACGATCCAATGGATTTGGTACACTGCCACCTCGCCAAACAACCGCTGGCAGCCTCAAAAGTTAACAGTAGCGTTCCATTGGTGCTGTCTCTTATTATCAGCAAACTGATGGCGAAGAATGCTGAAGACCGCTATCAAAGCGCCCTGGGACTCAAGTACGACTTAGAAACTTGCTTGTACCAGTTGAAACAGACAGGAAAAATCGTTAACTTTGATTTAGGGCAGCGAGATTTGTGCGATCGCTTCATCATCCCCGAAAAATTGTACGGTAGAGAAAGCGAAGTATTCTCGTTGCTAGCCGCCTTTGACCGGGTGAGTGCAGGCAACACAGAAATGATGCTCGTTTCGGGTTTCTCCGGGATTGGTAAAACCGCCGTCGTCAACGAAGTTCACAAACCTATAGTGCGGCAGCGCGGCTACTTTATTAAAGGCAAATTCGACCAATTTCAACGCAATCTTCCCTTCTGGGCATTTGTCCAAGCTTTTCGCGATTTAATTGGGCACTTGCTATCGGAAACAGATGCCAAAGTCGAGCAGTGGAAATCGGAAATTTTGGCAGCTTTGGGCGATAGCGCTGGGGCGATTGTGGAAGTAATTCCCGAATTAGAAAGAATTATTGGACAGCAACCGCCAGTCCCAGAACTTGCTGGCAGTGCCGCTCAAAATCGCTTCAATTTGTTGTTTGAGAAATTCATTCAAGTCTTCACAACAAAAGAACATCCCCTGGTTATATTTTTAGACGATTTGCAATGGGCAGATGGGGCATCGTTGAAGTTGATGCAACTGCTAATGAGCGATATAGATAAACGCTATCTTTTCCTAATAGGAGCTTATCGGGATAACGAAGTTTTTCCAGCCCACCCGTTGATGCTGACGTTAGCGGAGATTCAAAAAAATGAAGCAAAGGTGAATACAATTACCTTAGCGCCGCTCGATCGCTCTGATGTAAATTCTCTGGTTGCCGATACTCTTAATTGTTCTAAAGCGTTAGCAGCACCACTGACAGAATTAGTTGCTCAGAAAACTAAAGGCAATCCATTTTTTGTCACGCAATTTCTTAAATCTTTACACGAAGATGGACTGATTGAATTTAACTTTGATTCCCGCTATTGGCAATGCGATATTGCCAGAGTGCGATCGCTAGCAATCACCGATGATGTGGTTGAGTTTGTGGCGCTTGGGTTGCAAAAGTTGCCAGCCCAGACACAGGAAGTCTTGAAGTTAGCAGCCTGTATTGGCAATCAGTTCGATTTAGGGACATTGGCAATTGTTGATGAAAAATCTCCAGTAGAAACCGCATCCGCTTTATGGAAGGCACTGCAAGAAGGACTGATTTTACCAATTAGTGAAATTTATAAGTTTTATCAAGCAGAGGGTCATGGGGAATCGGTAATTAGCAATGGTAAATGTGACCAATTAGCAATTACTAATGACCAGTTAGCGAAATACAAGTTTTTGCATGACCGAGTGCAACAAGCTGCCTATTCCCTGATTCCCTCAGACCAAAAGCGATCGACTCACTTAAAAATCGGTCAACTGTTATTAAAGAATACGCCATCAGCCGATCGAGAAGAAAGAATCTTCGATATTGTCAACCACTTAAATGTGGGAGCAGAATTAATTACTGAACAGGCAGAACGCCATGAATTAGCCCAATTAAATTTGGTTGCTGGAAAGAAAGCTAAAGCTTCAACAGCCTACGCTGCTGCTACTGAATATTTGAACTCCGGAAGGGAATTACTGACAACTAATAGCTGGGAGAGTCAGTATCAACTCACTTTGGCGCTGCATGAAGAAGCAGCAGAAGCTGCATATCTGAACGGCGATTTTGAAGGAATGCAGAAATTGGCTGATTTAGTATTGCAACAAGCTATATCGTTACTGGACAAAGTGAAGGTGTACGAAGTCCAGATTCTAGCTTATATGGCTCAGAACAAACTGCTAGAAGCAGTTAATACGGGGCTGCAAGTCTTAAAGCTGTTGGGAGTAGAATTTCCTTCCTCGCCAAACCCATCTGATATTGGGCAAGCACTAGGGGAAACTGCGTCAATTTTGAGTGGAACGCGAATGGAAGACTTAATCGATCTTCCTCAGATGACCGATCCTCATCAACTAGCAACTATAAGAATTCTGTCAAGCATATTTTCTCCTTGCTACTTTGGAGTTCCTTCACTGGTGCCTTTAGTAGTTTGCAAACAGATCGATTTATCCGTTCAATATGGCAATGCTTCTGTGTCTCCCTTTGCTTATGCCGTATATAGTTTGCTTCTCGGCGGAGTTGTAGGAGATATAGATTCAAGCTATCAGTTCGGTCAATTAGCTTTAAGTCTGGTATCAAAGTTGAATGCTAAAGAAATTGCAACTAAGACGTGCCACGCGGTAAATGCTGGTGTTCTACATTGGAACGAACACCTCAGAAATACTTTAGAACCTTTGCTGTCAGCTTTCTCTACTGGGCTGGAAACAGGAGAGTTAGAATATGCTGGCTATGCCATCATGGCGTACAGCTACTACTCGTATTTTCTTGGCAACGAACTGACCTTTGTTGAGCGAGAGATAGCAACTTACTGGGAGGCAATTCTTAAAATTAAGCAAGAAACATCGCTGCACTATCAGGAAATTTGGTGGCAATCCGTCTTAAACATGATGGGAAAAAACCAAAATCCATGTCTTCTTAAAGGAGAAGCATACGACGAAGAAAAAATGCTGCCACTTCATCAGCGTAACAACGACCAGATGGCACTTCTTTACTTTTATGTGAACAAAGTTGTGCTTTGTTATGCGTTTGAAAATTACTCGCAAGCACTGTTTAATCTTAATCAAGCAGAAAATTATTTAGATGCAGCAACAGGACAGTTCATTATTGCCATCTTCTATTTCTACGATTCTCTAGTGAGATTGGCGGTGTATTCTGAGACTCCAGAGTCAGAACAACAGGAACTTCTCGACCGAGTACAAGCTAATCAAGAAAAAATCAAAAAATGGGCGCATCATGCCCCCATGAATCACCTGCATAAATTCTATTTAGTAGAGGCCCAACGGCATCGGGTTTTAAACCAAAAAATAGAAGCGATCGAGATGTACGACAAGGCGATCGCCCTCGCTAAAGAAAACGAGTACATCAATGAAGAAGCACTAGCTCACGAACTCGCAGCCAAATTCTACTTAGAATGGGGCAAAGAAAAACTCGCCCAACCTTATCTAATTGATGCTTACTATGCCTACGCCAAGTGGGGAGCCAAAGCAAAAGTTGACCATCTAGAACAGCGCTATCCCCAATTACTGGCTCCCATCCTGCAACCGGATCGAAGTCGCCAGAATCCGACCGAAACAACTCACACCTCCAGCAGTGAATCATCCCTATCTAACAGAGATAGAACACTTGTCGGTAGCACCAGCAGTTGGGGGGTAGTAGATTTGCCGACAGTTATCAAAGCTTCTCAAGCTCTCTCTAGTGAAATAGAACTAGAGCAATTGCTGACTACTTTGATGCAAGTAGTAGTGCAAAATGCCGGAGCACAAAGCGGAGTATTAATTTTGAAGGAAGAGGGAAACTGGAGGGTAAACGTCCACTGCACAAACGGTCAAGACTGCCTTCTGCGATCGATTCCGGTGGAGGAGAGCGAAGTAATTCCTCTAACCCTAATTAACTACGTCAAACGTACAAAAGAAACCCTAGTTTTTGATGATGCTAGCACTCAACCAAGATTTGCATCTGACCCCTACCTGATCCAACACCAAGCTCAGAGCCTGCTTTGCACTCCGATCGGCGAGCGAGGCAAAATGATGGGGATTTTGTATTTAGAAAATAATTTAGCAACAGGGGTATTCACGGGCGATCGCGTCGCCATCCTCAACATCCTGTGCTCGCAAGCTGCAATTTCCTTACAGAACGCCCGACTGTATCAACAATCTCAGGAATATGCCCAAAAACTAGAGCAGTCTATCCAGGATCTCAAACAGATGCAGTTGCAATTGGTACAGGGTGAGAAGATGTCTGCTCTCGGCAATTTAGTCGCAGGGGTAGCCCACGAAATTAACAATCCCGTAGGCTTTATCGCCGGCAACTTGCAACCGGCTCAAGAATACCTACAAGATTTGTTCGAGCTAATCGATGTATATCAAGATAGTTTTCCCAAGCCAGGAGCTAAAGTTGAAGAAAAAATTGAGGATATAGACTTAGAATATTTGCGAGAAGATTTGCCCAAATTGATTGGCTCGATGCAGGAAGGAGTCGAGCGCATCCGCAATATCAGTACGAGTTTGAGAACGTTTTCGAGGGCAGATAGCGATCGACCAGTTTCTTTCAATATTCACGACGGACTCGAAAGCACTCTGTTAATTCTCAAGCACCGTTTAAAAGCCAGCGAGTTCCGCCCCGCCATTGAAGTAGTGAAAGAGTACGGTAAATTGCCCCTAGTCAAATGCTTTCCGGGACAGTTGAACCAGGTATTTATGAACGTACTGGCAAATGCCATTGACGCTCTGGAGGAGTCAAATAAAGGGCGCAGTTTTCAGGAAATTAAAGCTCTACCCAATAAAATCACGGTTCACACGGCTCTGAGCGAATCCAAAAATCAGGTTGTGATTCGGATTAAGGATAATGGAGTGGGGATGTCGAACGAAGTCAAGGAAAACATCTTTAACCACTTATTCACCACCAAGTCTGTGGGTCAAGGAACCGGATTGGGATTGTCTATAGCCCGCCAAATTATTGTGGAAAAACATGGAGGTACATTAGTGGTGAATTCCTCCCTCGGGCTGGGTTCGGAGTTCGTGATTTCTATTCCGGCGTGAGCAGTTCGCAGTAGGTCTTTAGCGCAATTAGCGCCGCCTCGCAATTACAAGCCACGTTATTAGAAGAAACAGGAAACGGGGCACGGGGAACGAGCAACAAGCTAGGGGTTTTCGTGCTAGGAACTAGCAACCTATGGACTAGGGAAACAAATAATCTAGACTAATTTCCGTATCCTCCGCCCGCACCTTATTCGTGATTGAGACAGCGGTTTGCAACCGCCCGCTTTACCAACTCTATTCCCTTTTTTTATGCCAGGTTTTGAGTTAAAAGTTCCTTTGAGATTTTCAGCCTCTACCTTACCGAAATGAAAACTGCGGCGTTGCACAATAGCAGTATGCCATCGATAGCACGCCCGCTGTAGAACAAACATATTTCAGCTATTAATAGGCACAGTTTTATGCTTTAAGTAATAAATGACCGATAGAATTGATATGGCCAACATCAAGAGAAACTTAGAGTAATAAAGAGTTTTTCTATTTTCTCGTCTTGTAAGAAAGACTCTTTCATTTTCTAAAAAGTTAGAAAACCATATTGGTGCTATTTAATATTTTATCCATCATTACAACTATATTTTGAGCCAATAAATATCTAATCACTACATATTTATTACTACCTGAATTTTTAACTTTTTCGTAATTCATTTTTGATTGTTGAATTTTTATCTGTTTTACAATTATATCAGACTTTCGCAGGAGGTCTAATGCACCAAAACCGTTGATAGCCAGTGCGAAAACCAAGCTTGCTACTTTACAACGTCAAGCGTCGCAGCAGGCAAAAGGTTCAAAAAATCAGCGTAAAAATTAAAAAAAATCAGCCGAATTCACGCGCAAATAGCTTGTATTCCTAAAGATTTCCTGCACGAGTTAACAACTTACTTAGCCAAGACTTTCAATTTAATCAAGATTGAAGACTTGAATGTCTTGGGGATGATGCCCGATCGCAAGCTGGCGGGGGCGATATCCGATCGGGGCTCTTACGAGTTCAAGCGTCAACTCGATTACAAATGCAACATGTATGGAGCGAATTTAGTGCTAGTAGACCAATGGTTCCCATTGCCCATGCCCAATTCCCCACTCAGAAACTCTCCCCCTCTCCTACTCTCCCCCCATCCGGTAAAATTGAAAGTGGCGTGTTTAACCAAAATTGGTAACTCTGAAAGTGCTAAAGACCCTTAGAGCTGACTTCAGTATAATTTTCGATCGCGACCCTGCCGCTCGCAACTGGCTGGAAGTTTTGTTTTGCTACCCCGGTCTTCAGGCCCTAGTGCTGCACCGCCTCGCACACTGGCTTTACGTGCTGGGACTTCCCTTCATCCCCCGCTTGATTTCGCACATTGCTCGTTTTTTGACCGGAATTGAAATTCATCCAGGGGCAACGATCGGCAAAAGCGTCTTCATCGACCACGGTATGGGGGTTGTGATCGGCGAAACAGCGATTATCGGCGATTTTGCCCTAATTTACCAAGGTGTCACCCTTGGCGGAACAGGCAAGGAAAGCGGCAAGCGTCACCCTACCGTCGGCGAAAATGTAGTTGTCGGTGCCGGCGCCAAGGTACTCGGCAATCTGCTAATTGGCAACAACGTTCGCATCGGCGCAGGTTCCGTCGTGCTCCGCGACGTACCATCTGACTGTACGGTTGTAGGGATTCCCGGCCGCATCGTCTATCGGTCGGGAGTGCGCGTCAATCCCCTAGAACACGGCAGTTTGCCGGATTCGGAAGCTGCGGTAATTCGCTCTTTGCTCGATCGCATCGAGTCCCTCGAACAGCAAGTAAAAAGTTTGCTTCCTCAAGCATCTGTCTCCTTAAATTCTGTTCCCAATTCCCACAATTTCCACTCAGTATCAGAAGCTTTAAACCAAGCCAGCAATGTAGCTTTAGCCGAAAAAACACAGCTAGGTACAACCCCTAGCTGCAAGTTAAAAGATAAAGCAATTCAAGAATTTTTCGACGGCAGCGGCATCTAAAATTTGAATTCGGCATAGGGCATAGGCCAGAGGGAATTGGCAATTGGGCCTGGAAGGTTATTGGTAACAAATAACCAATAACCAATAATCACTGACTAATGACTACCCAGATTTATCAGTGGAGTCGCTTTCTTCAATCTAAAATCTAAAATCTAAAATCTAAAATCGGTTGACTTCTTTTTCAAGGATTAACCGATCGCACAGACCAATTTCCCTCCGCGTCACGCCGATAAAGCGACCGATTTTGCGGTTCCCCCCGCAACTCCAACAAATCGACAGTTTCCGGTTCCAACAACAGCAAGCAAAAATTAGGCAGCGGTTCGATCGCATTTGGGGAAGCAGAATCAAAAGCACCAGCCTCCGCTTTGTCTTCCCCCGGATGCGGCCAAGCAAACTGAGATCTAGCCGCCTCTGAAAGCTCCTGCCAAGCTGTGCGGCGCGACAAGCACAACTGGGCCTCTGGATAATCTGCCCCTACCAAAATCAGTTGTCCAGCAATCCGAAATTGTTCGCGAGTTTTGGGGAAATACCAGCAAATTTCCCCCCAAGGATAGAGGTTAATTTCCTCAGCCTTTTGACTGCGAATATCTGTAATAAATTTCAACTGATTAGTATCTCCTAAAAAGCCTCGAAATACCACAGTGCGGTTGGCCGGACGGCCGGTGGCGCGAACAGTTGCTAGTTGCAAGTAGCGGGCAAAAGCTAAACTGCGGTTGCGGTGGAGGGCGCGAGCTAAGGGCGATCGCCAAAGTGCTAAAGACATAATTACAGCAGATTGCAGGTGTATCAGGTACAGTAAAATTTTGGGTTGAGAGGTTCTTGCGTTCGATCGCACGGCAATCGATCGCGGTGAGTTACAGGCAATCGGGCGCGGCCGGAAGCTCAAACCCGAGTGAGTTGGTGACAAGCAGCTTCAAAGACTGAGGCGACAGTCATCTTGGTTGAGGGGCGATCGCTCAAAAACAATTAGCCCGCCGACAAAGGGCCAATAGTACCGATTTCGCTCGCGGTTGAATCAGCGGCGGGCGATCGATCGTATTTGATTGTTAACAAAAGTAACTAATTGTATGGTTGGTGGTTTACAGCAATATAACCCTACACAAACATACCAACTATATCTATTTCTCGTTGAAGCTCAATAACTGAATAATAAATAGTGAAGTTTTTTTGATGACAAGCACAAATATGGATCGTACTACCTCTAAGGGAGCCACTCCTCTAAAAAAAGTGGGTTTTCTGGGGCGCTGCTGTAGCATATTGAAGCTCAATCCTCTTAACTTGGATTGTTCAACCTTAGCTAAGCTAGTGCAGCGCCCCAGAAAAAGCTTTTATAAATTTTCTAGCTCAGGCGATTTTATTGGCATTTGCGACATTAAGAGGGCAGCGTCTTCAACAGTCGGAAGCATTTCTTGTGTTTTGACAGGCTCTGTAGTTTCAAAATAAACATTCAGGGCGCTTTCTTCTAATAACATCTCTTTTCCCTGAATCGTTACGGGTTCGTGATGCACTTTCAGAATAACTACTCCAATTATTATCAGGAGAATAGCTCCTATTTTTAGCGGACTTGCCGACTCGTGGAACCAAATAATGCCGATCGCCGCGATCGAGATTGTTCCCAAACCAGACCAAACTGCATAAACGACGCCCAACTCAATTTTTTTGAGAGCAAACGCCAGTATAGTAAAACAGAGGCCATAGCAGACAAACATCAAAACAGAAGGCAATACTTTAGAAAAGCCTTCTGATAATTTCATACAACTCGTGGCTACCACTTCTAGAACGATTGCCAACAATATATATATCCAAACGCTCATTGTGTAAGTGCTTTTGTAATGTGTTGTTAGAGGCTATTTTGTTGGAAATTGCTATTCTTTAAAAATAGCAGTTCAGGATGTAAAATTCAAGGTGGCAACGGCTCCTCCGGTACTTACGGCGATCGCGAAAACTAATTAATCGCCAGAAATCTTTGCCCGTCAAGCATTTTCGATGACCCATGCCCTACGCCCCAGAAAGCTGAAAGCTGAGTTTCCCCCATTGTTAAAGGAGAACCAAGTTTAAGGCTTACCAAAGCGAACCAGCCGATACAGTGATATCCTGCATCGTAATTCCCAAGGCTTCATCGCGGCACAAGAAAACAGCCAGTTCTCCGATTTCTTCCGGCTGTATCATTCTTTTCTGCGGATTTGTCTGCTTGATTTCCTCCATGTATTCAGCTAAACCTTTGCCTTCGGTTTCAGCAAGTTCCCTCATCCAGTTTTTGCCGAAATCAGTTTCTACCCAGCCAGGACTAATAGAGTTGCAGGTGACACCGTGAGGTGCTGCTTCCAAAGCCACACATCGAGTTAGTCCCACTACTGCGGCCTTAGAAGCGCAGTAGGCGGCATTGGTGGGAGAACCCACTGAGGCAGCAGTGGAGGCAATGTTAATAATGCGACCCCACTTGCGATCGATCATTCCTGGCAGACAAAGCTTTATAGTACGATAGACACCGTTGAGGTTGACATCGATGACTTGATGCCAGAGTTCGTCAGAATGACCGCACATTGCCTGCTCGGCACCGATTGCGGCCGAATTGGCCAGGATATCTACTTTGCCAAAGGCTTTGACCACAGCAGTGTAAAAAGCCTGCACCGAGTCAGTTGATGTGACATCAAGGTTTATCGCCAGTGCCCTAACTCCCCGTGCTTCAATTTCGGCTTTGCACGGACTTGTGTTAGCAGTACCGGAACCTATCGCTACATCAGCCCCAGCTTCAGCAAAAGCAAGAGCCATAGCCCTGCCCATACCAGAGGCTCCTCCCGTTACCGCAGCCACACGACCTAACAAAAATTTTTCTTGGTTCATGTTATATTGCCATTTCCCTTAAACCTGTATGAACCTCCTCACCGCAAGCTTCATGCAAATAATACACTACACTGTCTGCCAATATCTCCATTGTTTCTCGACTGATGGAAGGCTCGGAAAAGAGAAAATTCAAAATTGCTTTTTTGCGAAACGTTGTGACAGCAAGAGCTGGGACTCCTGCAAAACCAGCCTGTCCAAAAATCAAGCTAATTTCTTCGAGTTCTAGTGCTCCGTAAGCTGTAGGGATATTCAGTTTTCCCATATTGGTGATCTCCACCGTTATCCCTAGTTCATTGGGACTGACAAGAATCTTCTGCGCCAACTCCCTATCAAACTCCGCTAAGTTAAATTGAACGCTGTGCGGTAAACCTTCTTTAATCTGTTGTCTGACCTCTCTCGCTAAATCCCAGAATGCGGTGTTTGTTTCTATAACGTGCCGTGAATACACCAACGAAATTAACCAACTCAGATGTTCGTTGCTAACAGCAGGTTCTAAATAGGGACGCAAATTAATAGAGGATTCACAGCTAAGGCGTAGGCTATCTGTTCTCTTTGTCTGCCGAATTATTTTTGCTATTGCCAATAGCATGGCAGCACATAAAGCTCCATTCACTGTTGTTTTTTCCTGGCGTGCCATTTTTTCGAGCTTTTGGATTAAGCCTTCGTTCAGTTGTCTGTAAAACCAGCCACTGCAACGGGACTTGATGGATACCAACTTCTCAACCGTTAAGTGGTCTATCTCTGCTATTTTAGTCTGGTTTTCCAGGCTGGCTTTTGCTGGCTTTGGCATGAGTTCTTCTAGTGGGGGAAGTGCAGCCAATTGTGCCACCTGATTTAGGAGTTCACCAAAATTTTTTTGGCAGCAGTATGTCAAGATTTCAGATTGCAGTTGCAGAAATGACAATCCATCTGCGATCGCATGATGCACGGTTGTAATCAGATGGCTAATACCATTGTCACCTTCATCCCTAACCAGCACAGCTCGCATCAGATACCTGCTAGAATCTATTTTTTCGTTGAGTTCTGATAATACAATTTCTTGCCAGTGTTTTTCATGGATTCGCTCCACAACTCGCAGAGGAATTTTCTGCGTTCCTTCCGTTTCAAAACGCAGGCGATCCAGATCCCCAACAATCCGACAATTCAGATAAGGGTGACGATACTGCGCCACTTCCAGAGCTTGTCTTAGAGTTTCTTCGCTTAGGAATCCTCTGATACGGCTAAACACAGTCATATTCCAGGTACTAGCTCGTCGATTTAATATTTCGAGCAGATGCTGATGAGGTGCAAGTATTCTGTTATTTACCATAAACTTAAGTCCTAAAGTATGCAGAAGTTACACTTTTTCAGTTACCGGAGTATTCACAAAACCGCTACCAGTAAAGTAGGCAAACAAAGTGCGAATAAATTTGCTGTCTGGTGGCGGACAAACAATGGAAGTATCTGTCAGTCTTCCCAGGGTATTTTGGCAGTCAAACTGTAACCCGATGGAGCAGAGTTCCAGATAGCTTAACTGCGTTCCAGTAATTTTTTCACTGAAAAGAGGCAACACAATACCCAACGCCGTTTCTTGGGAAGTCATAGCGAGATTTCTCAAATTGGATTGCCACTGGACATATTCTAGTTGTTTGATGGAATAGCCAAGAGTAATAATTTCTTTGATGAGTTGGCTCAAGTGTAAAGACTGAGGATTAACTAAATGAAAGACCTGCCCCTGAGATTCTTTCTGCTTTGATAAATAGACAATGGCTTTGCTCACATAGTCTACAGGTGTCATATCTATCGTTATATCTAAGTCAGGTGCAGTGCCTTGCTGGATAAACTGCTCGATCAGGCAGGACAGAATATCCTCAGTATTAGAAGCACCCGTTTGGCTGTGGCAGCTAATCATTCCGGGGCGGTATATACTAACTGGAATTCCTCGCGATCGCGCAGTTTGCAGCATTTTTTCTGCCACCCATTTACTTTGACAGTATCCACCGTAGACCACTTCACAATCATCGAGGTTATCTGCTTCTTGGATGCGCTTTTTCTCCTCCGAATAGCCAGTAGATTCAAACACACCAAGGGATGAAATGTAATGTACGGGTTTGAGTTTGCCAAGACTGGCTAATCTCAAAATTTCCTGAGTCCCCTGCACGTTAGTCGATCGCACGGCAGTGTAGGGATAAAGTATATTTACATCAGCGCCAGCGTGATAAATAATATCAATTTCGCTGGCAAGCTGGTAAAACTGTTGCTCGTCTAGTCCTAAAAGCGGCAGGGATAAATTGCCAAGTACGGGAATAATCCGGGAGTTGAGTTTCTCATTTTCCAATAAATGTCCCAGTAGATAGCGGTGCAGGTTTTTTTGGATTTTTTGCTTGGCTTGTGCTTCAGTTTTGCAGTTCCGAACCAGGCAATAAACTTTATTCTTGGTTTGTCCAAGAAGTTCTTCAAGTAAAAATGCTCCCAAAAAACCAGTTGCTCCCGTTAAGAAAATAGCATTTGGCTCAGTTACAGCCGCACCTGTGTTGGCTACAGGGCGGATGCTGGGATCTAGAACCGCTTCCCGTTGCAAATCTTTGACCGTTATCCCTTCTAGAGGAGTTGCTACGCCTGAGTGATGGAAGGATTCGATAGGGAACTGCGACGTATATTCGCCTATGGCTTGCACCATACCGATAACCGTAGGGTTCTCAAACAGGGAATGCAGGGGTAAATTGACTCCAAAAGCATCTTTCACTTGGGAGAGCAACTGCATTATCAGTAGGGAATGTCCTCCCAACTCAAAGAAGTTGTCCCGAACACCGACTGGATGGACGTTTAGCACTTTAACCCAGATATCAGCCAACTGCTTCTCGACTGGGCTATTGGGTGCGGCAAACTCTTGCTCCAAAATCGGTCTGTCGTGGGTGGGTGCTGGGAGCGATCGCCTGTCCACCTTACCATTAGGAGTTAGGGGTAGAGCCTCCAAAAAGACAAAAGCGGAGGGTATCATGTAATCCGGCAGCTTCTGTTTGAGGAAGTTCCGCAGCTTTGGCACCAGCGCTTCCTTGCTCTGCATCGGGTTATTGGCATAGGCACTCCAAGGTTGGAACTCTGGTTGTGTAGAGATGGCAGGAACTAACTCGTCTACCGTTGTTTCTATTCCTTGCCGCACAAACACCACGTCATAGCAGCCGTTGGCACCGTCTCCAGACCAAGTAGTGCAGATCGTATAAGGGAGTTCGGACTGCAAAGACCGCCAATCTTCTGGTTCTATTCCTGCTACCTGGATTTGCGATCGCAACTCACCTGCTGTCTGGGGAGGATGAGTGCTAGTTAGCAATTTTATCGCCTGAACATCTGCCCAAATCCGTGCGTTGGGAATCCGCGTAATTCTCAACCTCTCTGGATTGGTTTCTCTGACTCGCTCTCGGACAGTAGCCAATGTTAAATTATCGTGTTGCCAATCTAACTCTAACGGCTCGGCGATCGCGACAGAGGTCTTTTTACCCACATAGAGAACCACATCATAACGATATCGAGTCAGCTCATTTTGATAGCGCCCCCGCTTGAGCTGAATTTCCACACGACTAATCTGGGGTAGATGCTGCTGGAGTGCTATGAAAAAAGCTGGGTTGATAGTCAGTTTCTTTTCTTCGGCGATGCGTTGCTGGATGCGTTCATGTAGCGCGACTGCAGATAGAGAGGCAGGAGCCTGATGTAGCTGAACGGAGGTATGGAAAGCTTCTAGTAACGGGAAGCTGAGCACGTCCCCAATAAAAATGCAGCCTTCTGACTGTAATAATTTTACGACTTTTTCTAATACCTTCACCAAATATTCAATACTTGGAAAATACTGGATTACCGAATTAATCACCACGGTGTCAAAGGCTTCAGTATCTATGCCCTCCAACCCGTCTGCGGCGCTTTGTTTCAGTATCACTGATTGCGCTAAAGCGCTACTACTAACCTGCTGCTCAATGTAACGAATTGCCTCAGCAGAAATATCCGTGCCACAGTAATGCTGACAGTAGGGAGCGATGCGAAACAGCAGCAGACCCGTACCACAACCTATTTCCAGCAAACGCTTGGGTAGCAAGGAGAGAATGCGCTCCACAGTCAGCTCGACCCATTCCCGCACCTGGATTTCCGCCAGCGGCAAACCTGTATAGCTATCGTTCCAGCCCCCGATATGGAATGTTCCATCCCCATCTGCATCTGTCTTGCTGTAGGTTTCATCCCAGATTTTCTGCCATTGCTCTGTTTGCTCGTCCGGGCTGTTTGTTTCTAACTCTTGTACTTCTTCGGGTGGGGATGGGTGGAGCCGAACATAAGCCACCAAGCGTTTGTCCTTGGCTGCGTCTTCCCTAGCAATGACCACAGCTTGCTTCACGGCAGGGTGTTGATTAAGTAAGGCTTCAATTTCTCCAAGTTCGATGCGGAAGCCGCGAATTTTCACTTGGTTGTCGATGCGACCGAGGAATTCAATAGTGCCATCTGGTAAATAGCGAGCCAAGTCCCCAGTTTTGTACAGGCGCGAATCTGGTTCTTGGGTAAATGGGTTGGGAATAAACTTCTCGTCGGTCAGTTTGCTGCGGTTGAGGTAGCCTCGTGCAACACCAACTCCACCGATATGCAATTCACCTGGGATGCCGGTAGGAGCTAGCTGACCTGATTCTTGGAGCAGATAAATTTGGGTGTTGGCAATGGGATATCCGATGGGAACTGGGCTATCTCCTGATTGCACTTGGTGGATAGCTGACCATACGGTAGCCTCTGTGGGGCCGTAGAGGTTCCACAGGCTATGACTTTTTTCTAGCAACTGATTGGCTAGCTCTGGCGATAAGCTTTCTCCACCGCAGAGAATTTTCAATTTTTTGTTGCCACCCCACCCAGCTTCTAGCAACATTCGCCACGTTGCTGGAGTGGCTTGCATAACGTTAGCATCAGATTTTCTCAGCAGTTTTATCAGTTGTGCTGCGTCTGTAGCAACTTCATGACTTGCTAATACTAGACGTGCGCCCGTTATCAAGGGCAAGTAAATTTCCAACACTGCGATATCAAAGGATATGGTGGTGACAGCAACGAGGGTATCTTGTTGGGTCAGTCCCGGAGAAAGGCGCATGGAATTTAAGAAGTTGACCACAGATTTGTGGGTTATTTCAACTCCTTTAGGCTTGCCCGTAGAGCCTGACGTGTAAATGACGTAGCCTAAATTTTCATCTATTACCCCGCTGTCTGGATTCTCGAAACTGTTTTCAAACCGCGCCTCTTCTGTGTTATCTAGGCAGAGCAGCTTTAGCTTTTTGCTGTTAGGATGGGGCGACGCCGGTGTGGCGAAATCTAGCAGTCCCGCTGCCAACTTTTCCTGAGTCAAGATTATTGGTAATTGGGCATCTTCTACCGTGAAGGCTAGACGTTTTACCGGATAGGTGGGATCTAATGGAACGTAAGCCCCACCAGCTTTCAGGATTGCCAAGAGCCCAACGACTAGATTAAGCGATCGCTCCAAGCAAATGCCCACCAGCACCTCTGGTCTCACTCCCAAGCCTCGCAGGTAGCGTGCAAGTTGATTCGATCGCTGATTTAGCTCTCGGTAAGTTAGCTGCTCATCTTCAAAAACCACAGCTATGGCTTCTGGCGTTCGTTCTACCTGTGCCTCAAACAGTTGATGGATGCAAAAACTATTCATAAATTTCACGAAAAGTTTCTTGTTCGTTAAGTTCAAATTCTTAATTCCCCACACTCGAACCTGCAACCTCACACTCCAAAGCCAGGAACACCAAGGATTTACACTTTTCTTAGTGCCATTTCACCCAGTACCAGTACCCAGCTTTGACTAAGTCGGTTGATGTGACATCAAGGTTCATCGGAAGTGTCCTAACTCCCAGTGCTTCAATTTCGTCTTTGTATGGATTTGTGCTAGCAGTGCGATAGCGCTACATCAGCCGCAGCTTCAGCAAAAGCGAGAGCCATAGCCCTGCCTATTCCAGAGGCACGGCCCGTTACCGCAGGCACAGGACTTTTCAAAAATTTTTCTTGACTCAATATCATGTCCGAGAGCTTACCCATAATACCTATAATGCAGAGACCTTAGGTGTAAAGTATCTACAGATATTTGATTACGGTCGTGTTACCGGACATGATATCATTTCACCCCGATCTTTCATCGGCTAATAATTTCTAACTCAATCAACAGTAACATTCGACACACATATGCAGAAAGTGGATTTTGAGATTCAACTACCAGAAACCGAAATTGTTCGGAACTTACCCATCCAGGAAGAATTCTTTTGGTTAAGCCAAAATGGAAATGAAGGCAAGCTGAGATTGCACGACTACGCTCAAATTTATCGGATTCCACATCTGTACGAATATTTAATGGAAAAGTTGCAGGCTAAATCCCATATGATACTGTCTTCTTTACTGATAGATAAAGTCACCCAAGCTGGCGGCGATGTTAAGGATTTAGTAGTGCTAGAAATTGGGGCTGGAAGTGGAATGGTAGGCAAAGCTCTAGCAGATTTGGGGGTGAAATCAATCACTGGAATTGACATTCTTCCAGAAGCTGCCCGAGCAGCAAAACGCGAATGTCCAGGAGTTTACGAGAATTACTACGTTGAAGATCTGACCAATTTAAGCTCCGCGGCACGGAACGCCCTAAGCAGCCGAGGGTTTAATTGTATGGTTTGTGCTTCTGCACTCACGTCTAATCACATTCCTCCCTTAGCCTTGGCTACCGCATTTAACCTGATAGCACCCAATGGCTCGATTGCCTTCAACGTGCAGAAAGAAGGCTGGGAGGAGAAAGGCGAGGCTTCTTTTGTGGCACGGAACCCTTGGGTAGCCGAAACGGACATTTTTGAGATTGCCCAGAAGCATGACTATCAGCATCGATTTCACATGGACGGACGCCCCCTATACTATAAAGCCACGATCGGCACAAAGCGAGCCAACATACATCAAAGCTAACTGAAGAGAGGGGAACTGAAATCGCAAAATCAGGATTATTGGCTGCCAATATTTAGTTTTCCCCTTAAAAACACCACACTATATACCGGATCGGGAGGGAATTAGCATGAACTTTCAACAGTTTATCGAGCAAAGCTACTTAATTTTAAGACAAGATTACTTTAAATCAGTCGTCAAGCCAAGTGATTTAGAGATATTGCATCAAAATATCGTCTTATTTCGTGAGGGAATGCGAAGATTTTTTGAAAGACCAGATCGGGAAAGAGACTTGTTTAAGTCTGGCGATTATGTTTTTCGGAGTTCAGGATATCTTGCAGGTTACTGGCCTCAAACAGTATATGATGATATCTATGAGGCTAAAAAGTTTCCCCTTGAATACTACAATTCTAAAAAATTTTATTCAGGTGACAGAGATGGATTCTTTGTACCTGAGAATAATGTGAACTTAGAAAGCCTACCTGAAGTTGAAAAATTGCCTCATCACCAAGGATATGATATTGCACAGTTTGTTAACCGTCACATAAATTCTCCTCTGCTTGAAGAATTGAGACGTTACTTAGAGCCCAATTCACATCTTTCGTGTATTCTCCAAATCAAACCGGCTTATTATCGGGAACAAGTGATACTAGAGTTGCATCGGGACAAGAGCTTTATCCAAAGCATTATAGGGCCTACATCAAATTTAACGATCCAGCCTGAAGGCGCTACTGAACCTCAAACGGTAACGCTTGACATTGGGGAAATACTCGTCTACACAGGCTTTCAGTTTCAGGAATATTTCAAAAATGTTGATGTCCTTGCTCAGGTTAAGCCTCTTGCTCACGGAGTAATAGCTGAAGAAAAGCGTATGAGTATTGTAGCAAGCACTATTTTGAAAACCTAACTACTCATTGGAAGAGCTCACTTCTGTTTGCCAAATTTGTTATGACGGCGATGCCATCGTCCGGTCTGTTGTCCGATCGTCAGTTTCTTTTTAATGGAACATACAGCAGATTGGAGGTGTATGAGGTAAAGTAAAATTTGGGGGGTTGAAAGGTTCTTGCGTTCGATCGCACGGCAATTGATCGGGGTGAGTTACAGGCAATCGGGCGCGACAGGAAGCTCAAACCCGAGTGAGTTGATGACACGCAGCTTGAAAGACTGAGGCGACAGTCATCTTGGGGTGAGGGGCGATCGCTCAAAAACAATTAGCCCGCCGACAAAGGGCCAATAGTACCGATTTTGCTCGCGGTTGAATCACCGGCGGGCGATCGTGGGGGAGTCCACTCAGCGCAGGCAAGAGTCAATTTGTGTCAGCATCTAAAATCCCATAAAATTAGTTAACCTTTAAAAAAAAACTTTACGCAGTAGTCAACCCATGACAGATGGGTAGCGAGTAATTGGTAATGGGTAATTAGTGGATTTTTACATTTACTTCTGCCTCCTGATTCTCTCCCTAAACTCACAATTAACAACTCTTAAAATCTTGCTATTGGTAATTTTATGTCAAATTCAATTTCAAAACTCAAAACTATTGAAACTCCCCACAGCGGCTACCACTGGGACGGCAGTTCCAGGCGCTTTTTTGAAGGTTGGTACTATCGAATAACATTACCGATTCACGGACAATCCTTTGCATTCATGTATTCCATCGAAGACCCCAGAGGCGGTCAACCTTACAGCGGCGGTGCAGCACAAATTCTCGGTCCGAAAGATAGCTATTTGTGCCGCACCTTCCCCGATGTAAATAAGTTTTGGGCGCACCGAGAAAGCTTGGGTTTGGGACATTGGGGCAGAACAGATTTACAAATTAAACCGCAATATTTAGAGCCGCAAATATTCGACAGTCGCGTCGAAGAAGGCTATCAAGCTACTGCTACTTTGAATCAAGGTTATCTGCACGATCCTGGAAGCGGCAGTCGCTGTTTTTGGCAGTACGAAATTCAACCTATTTACGGCTGGGGAAACTCTGAAGAAATCCAGAAGTCAACGGCGGGAATGCTATCTTTTATGCCCGTATTTGAACCGGGCTGGCAAATTTTAATGGCTCACGGTTTAGCCACTGGCTGGATTGATTGGAACGGCCAACGCTACGAATTTAAAGATGCTCCCGCTTACAGCGAAAAAAACTGGGGCGGTGCTTTTCCGCAAAAGTGGTTTTGGGTTAATTGCAATTGTTTTCAAGGCGAAAAGGATTTAGCTTTAACTGCTGGCGGCGGGAAGCGGGGCGTGCTGTGGTGGATGGAGTCGGTAGCAATGATTTGTCTGCATTACCGAGGAAAATTTTACGAATTTGTGCCGTGGAATTCGCAAGTTAGCTGGAATATCGAGCCTTGGGGAAGCTGGAAAATGCAGGCTAGAAACAGCCAATTTGAAGTTGAGTTAATTGCCACTACAAACAGTTCTGGTACTTATCTGCGAGCTCCTACAGAAAAAGGTCTGGCTTTTTGCTGCCGGGATACGACGCACGGCAAATTGCGCTTGCAACTGCGAGAGTTGTTGGGGGGAAATGTTGACAAAAATGGCAAGCAGCGTTCTAGAATTATCTTAGAGGCTCAAAGTTCTTTGTCGGGTGTGGAGGTTGGGGGCGGGCCTTGGGATGAAGTTTGGCGATCGAATTAAGTCATTAGTCATTAGTCATTAGTCATTAGTCAGCAGTCAGCAGTCAGTTAATAGTTAACAGTTAACAGTAGTCTGAACAACCATGAGCAATTTACTCGGTTTACAATTAAGCAAATTCTACCGCAGCCAGCGGTTACAACAAGCTCTCAAGGTGATTTTGGGACTAATTTTGTGTTTGGGGACAATCTTGATGCCTGCGGCTATTGCTAGTGCCGCAGGTGATTTGTCTCGCCAACCAGTCACCGAAATTACTGTTAGTTTAGGTAACGAAGCTGGGGAACTCAAATTTTTTCCCAATCAGCTAGAATTTGAATCGGGAAAGCGCTATAAATTAGTGCTGAAAAATCCCAGTTCGCAGAAACATTATTTCACTGCCAAAAACTTTGCTGATGCGAGTTGGACTCAAAAAGTTGAAGCTGGCAATGTGGAAATTAAAGGAGCGATTCACGAATTGGAACTTAAACCGGGCGCTATGGCAGAATGGGTGTTTGTGCCGATGAAATCGGGAAGTTACAACCTGCGGTGTACGGTAGCCGGACATACAGAGGCGGGGATGATTGGGAAAATTACGATCGCCTCTTAAATCCCAGTTAATACATTAACAGATTGACTAATTTTTGTGTAATAGGAAAATTAGTTTGACGCTCAAAGTGTATGAACATCGGACTAGGATTTGCCTCTAAAAATACATACTCACCCGTTGGCTTGAGACGCCAATCAATAGCAGTCCAATCTAGCATAAATGCCTTTAATATTGCCAAACATTGTTTTTTAACTGATTCTGGCAAATATATCGGAATTATCTCTGCCTCTAAATCTTCCCGAAAATCCAAAGCTTGACTGCGAATTTCCGCAGAATAGACTGATTCACCAATCACATAACTGCGAATGTTTGTGCCAGGAATATACTCTTGTATTGTTACTGGAGAAATACTCAAAGCCAAGTCCAGCCTATGAGGTTCTAAATGCGCCTCTGTCACGAACTTGGTATGAGCGCCACCACAAACAGGCTTAAAAATTACTTTTTGATGAGCTTTGACAAATTCTCTAACTTGCTCTGGATTGTTGCTGATTAAAGTTGCAGGAATGGTAACTCCTATTTGCTTTGCCAGACTCAGTTGTAGGGGTTTTTCTTTATGAAATTGGTAGGCCTGCCAGGAATTTATCCAGCGAGCCGGACAAGCTTGCACGAGCGATCGCACTGTACTCATTGAATCATTAAATGCAACTTGCTGTTGATTTGCATCTTTTAAAGGTGGAACATAAACACCGGAAAAATTGCGCCAAAATACACTGTGAATATCTTGAAAATTCAACTGGCGACCTCCGGGTAGCGTCAAGCACCCTAACAGGGTATCAGGTTGCCAAGACAGACGTAATTGTCTGGGAAACAGATAGGTATTTAAATAATCTACTTCTGCACCGGCTTGGGTGAGAGCATCTTTTATATGAGCAGCATGAGCATCTGAACCATTACCCAGAATTAAAATGTTCATGGGAAATTTTAAAATTAAAAATCTGCTTTAAAAATCTGCTAAAATGCAAGTAAATAAATGAAAAGTCGCATCACTTGTTTTGAGTGTGTTGCAACTTTTTATTTATTAAAAAAACTGTCGAATGAGCCTGAATCTTTGACAGTCTCATTACAGAAACAATTTCAAGACTTCAGGAATTAGGCAGAATCTCTTCTACAATTGTCGCCACGAATGAGATTACGAAGGAATAGGGCCTCCACCCTCTTCACCGACAGCCATAGTTGTCATCGGAGGGTCGAACAAAGGCGGGCGAGGAAATCCTTCTCCTCCTCCTTCACTTCCCGGACAGGGAGCTGAGATACACTGTATCGGACCACCCCCGCCTTCTTCACCTAGAGCCAGAGTCGTGTAGCGAATTCCACCTCGGATGTGGGCGGCCTCTTCATCAGTTAGCGGCTCTCCAAAATCTAAATCCATTGCTTCGAGTTCAGCAGGATCTAAGTCAAAAGGATGATTCATAAAATTCTCCTAATTGAGTAAAAGATTATCCGGGTTTACATATAATCTAGCTCAGGAGAACCGAGTTATGTTGCCTTTTTGGCAGATTTCAAATTGAATTAACCAAACTTAAACAAGTCTTCAACCGTACAAATTTTTATGTAGACTCTAGCGGAGCCATCGTCAGTCCAGCACGGCTCAATTGCATGTGATAGAGTTCTGCTTGCTCTTGCGGGCCAACCCAGACGGTTGCCTGGCCTTCGTTGTGGATTTGGTTGGCGAGTTTCCAAGCTCGATCGCTCGTCATCCCTGGAATGTATTTTGTCAAACATTCCACAACGTGCTGAAACGTGTTGAAATCATCGTTGAGGACTATTACCCGATAGTTGGGATAAGGTTTGCGGGTAACTTGACTCGATCGAACGGGTGCTATGGTTGGTGAAGAGGTCATCGCGCGAACAGCCACTGAAACTACAAAATTCGTTAAATAGTTACCTCCGACATAATAACACAATTTCACAATTTTTCAACCCCTACTTGGTATTTCTATCCGCTTCGGGGTTTATTTTCACCACCGGAACCTGCGTTAGATTTCTCCAGAAACTTTGGGGAGTAGGGGTTAGACATCCTGCCCCCCATTGACAGGCTTTTGAGGAGAAATCTCTTGCACGGCGCGGATTAAACTACAGTTAACACTCGATCGACCTCAGAAGTGTCGCCGTGAGAGTACGCTTGCAGCAGAAGTTGCTTTAAATCTTCAATCAGCGGATAGCGGGGGTTCGCTCCGGTACACTGATCGTCAAAAGCGCGATCGGCCATTTCCTCAACCCGAGCAAAAAAGAAATCATCGCTCATTCCCTGACAGGCGATCGCCTCCTGAATCGTGGTAGGAATATCTACCTGACGTTTCAGATCTTCCACCGCTGCGATCAACTTCTCTACTTTCTCCTCTTCTGTATCGCCGCCCAAATTCAGATAGTCCGCAATTCGAGCATAACGCCACTTGCTGTTAGGATACTTGTTTTGAGAAAAAATCGCTTGTTTGAAAGGAACATCCGTTGCATTGTAGCGAATTACATGGGAAATCATCAGCGCATTCGCTAAACCGTGAGGGACGTGGCAAGTTGCACCTAATTGGTGAGCAATTGAGTGACAAACCCCCAGAAAAGCGTTGGCAAATGCCATCCCGGCGATCGTAGCAGCATAATGTACTTTCTCCCGCGCTTTCGGATCGCTAGCACCATTTTTGTAAGCGCTGGGCAAGTATTTAAACAGCAAACGAATCGCTTCTAAAGCCAAACCATTTGTATACTCCGAAGCCAACACAGAAACATAAGCTTCTAAAGCGTGGGTTAGCGCATCAATGCCGCCGTAAGCAGTCAGTTTCCGGGGCATATTCAGCGTAAGTTCTGGATCGACGATCGCCATATTCGGAGTTAGAGCATAATCAGCCAGCGGATACTTAATCCCCGATCGTTCATCCGTAACAACCGCAAAAGGCGTGACTTCCGAACCCGTTCCCGAAGTAGTTGGAATTGCCACCATAATTGCCTTCGATCCCAAAGGCGGCAGTTCGTATACCCGCTTGCGAATATCCATAAACCGCATCGCCAATCCTTCAAACTCAATTTCTGGATGCTCGTACATCAGCCACATTACTTTAGCAGCATCCATCGGCGAGCCGCCACCAAAAGCAATAATCACATCTGGATGGAAACTATTGCAGATTTCTAAACCTTTGCGAACAGTAGCAAGCGAAGGATCTGGTTCCACATCGTAAAATGTGTAGTGATCGATGCCGATTTCTTCCAAACTATCTGTGACTTCCTTAATCAATCCCAATTCAAACAATGGTTTATCCGTCACGATCAAAGCACGTTTCTTACCTGCAAGATCCCTCAAAGCTACAGGAAGACAACCCGACTTAAAATAAATCTTGGGAGGAATGCGGAACCACAGCATATTCTCGCGGCGTTCTGCTAAGGTTTTGATATTGAGCAGGTGATGGGGTGTCACGTTAACAGAAATGGAATTATCGCCCCAGCTACCGCAACCGAGGGTAAGGGAGGGATCGAGGCGGAAATTGTACAAATCGCCGATCGCACCTTGAGAAGAAGGCGTATTAATCAGCACCCGCGAAGTCTCTACTTTGCTTTCAAAATAACGAATGTGGTTCTGATTGTGCGGAGCCGTGTAGAGTACAGAAGTATGTCCGTGTCCGCCAAAAATTATCAGCGCTTCAGCTTTGTCTACTGCTTCAGTAAAATCTTTGGCGCGGTACATCGCGAGAATCGGCGAAAGTTTTTCGCAAGCAAAGGGTTCTTCTTTACCTACCCCATCCACTTCTCCAATCAAAACTCTGATGTTTGACGGCACTACAAAACCCGCAATCTCCGCCACTTTTTGCACCGATTGTCCGACAAGTTCAGCATTCAATCGACCATCAATTAAGATTACCTGACGCACTTTTTCCCGTTCTTGTGCATTGAGGAAATAAGCACCGCGCTTGATAAATTCCAGTTGCACTGCATCGTACACCTCATCCACAACAACTACCGATTGTTCCGAAGCACAAATCGTGCCGTTGTCGAAAGTTTTGCTGAGCAAAATTGAGCTGACAGCCATTTGGATGTGGGCGGTTTCATCGATGATGGCGGGAGTATTTCCTGCGCCGACACCGAGGGACGGATGCCCTGAAGAGTAGGCAGCTTTTACCATTCCCGGCCCGCCAGTTGCCAAAATTAGTTTGATATCGTGGTGCTGCATCAAAGCTTGGGAAAGTGGCACAGTTGGCTCGTCAATCCACCCAATAATATCCGGTGGTGCTCCTGCTGCTACAGCAGCATCGAGGATGATTTTTGCCGCCGCAGCCGTGCAGGATTTGGCGCGGGGATGGGGCGAAAATATAATGCCATTTCTCGTCTTGAGCACGATTAAAGATTTAAAGATGGTGGTGGAAGTCGGGTTAGTTACAGGCACGATTCCCGCCAGCACTCCCACGGGTTCGGCAATGCGTTCGTAGCCAAAATGCCGATCGGACTCGATGATACCGCAAGTCTTGTCGTTTTTGTATTTGTTGTAAATCATTTCCGAGGCAAAATGATTTTTGATTGCTTTATCTTCGATGACTCCCATTCCCGATTCTTTGACTGCTGCTTTGGCTAAGGGAATGCGGGCGGCATTAGCGGCTAAAGCTGCTTGCTTGAATATGCGATCGACTTGTTCTTGAGTGTAGGTGGCAAACTCAGCTTGGGCTGCTTTTACTTTTTGAATTAGGGCTTCTAATTCATCTAAATTGGTAACTTTCATGTTATTTTGCCTGATGTTTATTTCGGAAAAATTATTGCCTCAATCTTTGATTGGTATGGAACCAGCAAATCGACGCAGATAATTTCAAGATGGTGGGTGACTTGTGTACGCGGTCTTTTAATTATTATATACCGCTAGCTCCGATCGCATTTACCCCGCGACTGCGAAAAATATCAACAGTTTGTTGCACGAGTTCCGGTGAAGCTGGATGTGTATCCTTGAGTTCGTAATCCAGTTTTAATTGTTCCCATTTGTATTCTCCCATTTTAGGAAATGGTAATACTTCTACTTTTTCCACATTGTTCAGAGGGGCAATAAAATCCGCTAATTTTTCTACGTTTTCGATGTGATCGGTGAGGTGAGGAACTAGAACGAATCGAAGCCACGTCGGTTTGCCAATTTCGCTGAGGTATTTGGCCATTGCTAAAGTAGGCTCGATGGAAACGTTGGTGACTTTGTAATACAGATCGGGAATGTAGGATTTGATGTCCAATAAAACCAGATCGGTCATTTCCAGCACCGGTTTAGCAACTTCTAAAACACAGAATCCTGATGTGTCTAGAGCTGTATGCAAACCCATTTGATGACAGCGGATAAAGATTTCTCTGACAAAATCCGGCTGCATCAACGGTTCGCCGCCGCTGACTGTAACGCCTCCTTTCCGCAGGTAGGATTTACATTTTGTAATTTGATCGATTAAATAATCGACGGTTACTTCTTTACCATCGTGGGAATTGCGACAGTGAGCTTGCCTTCTCAACTTCACTGGAATCAGCAAATTCTAGGAAGCTGTTCACCGCTCAACATTTCCAGGAGGCGATCGACTCCAATTTTGCTGTTGAGAATGACAGATTTAGCGGGTTGCTCTCTCACCTCACCGATCGCACAAGCTGTTTTTGCGTCTCCTCTCTTTTCCTGATCGGCTTCCATAATCCCCCGTGCTCGTTCTGCATCGGAAGAGGGGACAAATGCGATGAATCGTCCTTCATTTGCAATATATAGCGGGTCGAGTCCCAAGAGTTCACAGGCTCCGCGAACATCCTCACGCACGGGAATTTTTTGTTCGTCAATGTTTATCGCTACATTTGCTGCTGATGCGATTTCATTCAGTGCACTGGCTAGCCCACCTCGCGTTAAATCCCGTAAGCAGTGAATTTCGATGTTTGCACTCAGAAGTTCACCCACTAAATCTGCTAGAGGAGCTGAATCACTTTCAATGGTTGTTTCAAACTCCAATCCTTCACGCATTGCCATAATGGCAATTCCATGTCTGCCAATATCTCCACTCAGAAGAATGATATCCCCAGGTTGAACTGAGGTGGGATTAATTGTCTGGTTGTGTTCGAGAATGCCAACACCTGCGGTGTTGATAAAAATACCGTCTCCTTTTCCGCGATCGACCACTTTAGTGTCACCAGTCACAATCTTGACATTGGCGGAATCAGCAGCTTGTTTGATAGATTGGACAACGCGCCATAGCGTTTCCATCGGCAGTCCTTCTTCTAGAATGAAGCCCAAGCTGAGATAGAGTGGGCGTGCGCCTGCCATTGCTAGATCGTTGACTGTGCCATGAACGGCTAGCGAACCAATATCACCACCGGGAAAGAATAGAGGACGCACGACATAGGAATCAGTGGTGAAGGCGATGCGATTACTAGAGAGCGACAAGACAGCGGCATCATGTTGAACATCGTTTGGTGAGCCGAAAATCGGCAGAAACATCTGCTCAATTAACTGATGCATCAATCGCCCACCGCCCCCGTGTGCGAGGAGTATGGTTGGGTACTGCTGAATAGGAATCGGACAGGATAGGGTAAAGTGAAATGGCATTGAAATAAGCTTCTGGGAGGAGGTAAAAGGCAGAGGGCAGGAGGCAGAGGGCAGAAGGAAGGAGAAGTAACAAGAAGGCGGTAGTATGTAAATACTTCAAAGTTTTTCCTTCAACCTTATGAGCTACAGAGAACAATTTATTTGGCAAAGAAGTGTCGATTTAGCGGTTAAATCTTACGAATTAACGCAACATTTTCCAAAATCAGAGCTTTATGGTTTAACCAGCCAAGTCAGACGTTCCGCCGTTTCTGTTGCTTCCAATATTGCTGAAGGTTATGGCAGACGTACTAAAAATGAATACCTTCAATTTCTTCATATATCTTTAGGTTCTTTAAGAGAACTAGATACACAGTTAATAATCGCTCAAAGGGTAAAGTTAGCTGATAATAAGTTATTCACTCCTCTCATAAATGAAGTAGAAGAAATGCAGAAAATCATGGTGGCAACTGTCAATAAACTTAAAACGTGAAAAAGACAGAGGGCAGGAGGCTCCAAGGGAAAAGATTGGCTGGTAAAGGTTTTATCATTTATCGCGAGTCCTAATCGCCTTGGCGACTGCTAGACCTTATCTTCTTCTTTCTTTCCTTCTGCCCTCTGCCATCTGCCCTCTGCCTTACCTGATGGTTACTGGCGATCGCTGCCGATAGCGGTAGTAGGCAGCACAGGCTCCTTCTGAAGAAACCATCGGTGCCCCTAAGGGATGTTCGGGAGTACAGCGAGTGCCAAATGCTGGACAATCATGAGGTTTACGGATGCCTTGAAGGATGAGTCCGCTGATGCATTCGGAGGAAATGGGGAGATGGGGAGATGGCGAGATAGGGAGGAGTCCTTTGTTGTGAACATCGAAGGCGGCATAGTGTTCGCGCAGTCCTAACCCGCTTTGAGAAATCTCACCCAAGCCACGCCAGCAGCGAGGGACAACTTCAAACACTTCCTCCATGAGATGCTGTGCTGCTTCATTGCCCTGTCTGCGAACCGATCGCGCATACTGATTTTCAACTTCTGCTGTGCCTTCTTCCAGTTGTTTGATGCACAAGTATATTCCTTGCAAAATGTCAATAGGTTCAAATCCTGTGACTACAATTGGAACGCGATACTTGGGCGCGATCGCTTCATACTCTCGATACCCCATTACCGTACAAACGTGCCCTGCTGCCAGAAAGCCCTGCACCTGGCACGTTGGAGAGGATAAAATCGCTTCCATTGCTGGAGGAACAAGCACATGAGACACCAGCAGTGAAAAGTTGGTCACGCCCTGTTGGTACGCTTGGTATACTACCATTGCGGTTGCTGGGGCGGTTGTTTCAAACCCAACTGCAAAAAATACAACTTGCTTCTGAGGATTGTTTTGGGCGATTTTCAGCGCATCCAATGGAGAATAAACCATGCGGACATCGCCACCCGATGCTTTTACTGTGAGTAAATCGGAGGGAGTAGAAGCGGCATCGCTAATCGCCGATCCCGGTACGCGCAGCATATCTCCAAAGGAGCAAAAGATAACGTTCGGTAGGGCAGCTAGTGCGATCGCTTCATCAATAATCTCAGCCGATGTGACGCATACGGGACACCCCGGGCCATGAATTAAGGTGATTGTTTTGGGTAAAAGAGTATCAATGCCAAATTTAACAATTGAGTGAGTTTGTCCTCCACAGATTTCCATGATGCTCCAGGGACGGGTGGCGATGGAGGCGATCGCGTCAGCATACTGCTGAGCCAGTTGGGCATCTCGATATTCGTCAACAAATTTCATCCGTTCTCATCCTGCTCAACCTAGTGTATCCATTCAGGTGCAAAAGCATTAAAGCGACAACCGCTCTAGACACCTTCTTCGCCAACAGCAGCATCCTCAATTCGTTCTGGCTCCTTACAGTTTCTCCTTTCGCGTTAATCTGATGGGCAAAGTTGCTTTTGTGTAGCTTGAATTGCATCAAGCAAGCTGGAAAACTATTGGAACCAAGTCTGATACCATTGCTGCATCTGCTCGATTTCAGTACTTTGATTTTGGATGATGGATTTCGCCAGATTGCGAATTTCAGGATGCTTACTATCTAGAACCATTCCAGCCATCATCACCGCCATTTTGTGATGGGGAATCATCTGCTCAATAAATGCTTTGTCAAAGTTAGGAGCATTTTTTAGAGATTCTAAATCCGCCCTCATCATGCCCCCACCCGAACACATGGACATCATTCCCCTTCCTGATGAAGCAGGTACCTCAGTGCCATACCACTGTTTATACCAAGCTTTCATCTGCTCGATTTCTCGGTTTTGGTTTGTTTTAATAGCTTCAGCTAGCTTTTTAATTTCCTGATGCTTAGCTTTGCTTAAGGCAAGGTTTGCCATATCCACTGCTCCTTGATGGTGAGGAATCATCATCAGGATAAAATGCTGCTCGGCTTGTTGTTGAGACATCATGCCCATACCGGAAGGAGTAGCAGTTGAACACCCTTGGGGATGGTGTAAAGGGTGTTTTAAACCTGGCGGGTTTTGTTGTGTCTGGGCAAGAGTATTTTGTTGTGAAAATTGAGTCTGAGCTTGTGTACTGTTAATGACTAAAAAACTTGCAAAGGCACTACTGAATAATAAACCACCAAGACCATAAATCAAAGATTTTTTATTCATTTTTCTACCTCGTTGCTATTTTTCAAAGTGATACCGGATGACTATGAGGTCACTGGTTGTTGAGGGGTGTAAGTTTGAATCGCTTTCATGTATTGCACTCGCTCAAATTCGCTCGGATTCGGGCAGTAACGCTGGCTCATAGTACCGTAGAGTTCACTGATAGAAGCGTAATCATGTTCTTGCATCCACTGCCGTAGTTCCTGTTCAATCTCCTGGAGATGGTTAATCCCATGCCGCAGCAGAGCACTCACAATCATTGTCACTTTTGCTCCTGCCATTAGCATTCGCACCACATCAACCCCTTTCTGAATGCCGCTAGTTGCCGCTAAATCAGCAGCAATGCGCCCATACAAGATGGCAATCCACCGCATCGGCAAACGCATCGCTTGAGGAGTGCTCAGAAGAACGTTGGGTTTGACTTCCAGTTCTTCCACATCAATGTCCGGCTGGTAAAAGCGATTGAATAACACCAGCGCATCTGCTCCTTCCCTCGTCAACTGATGCGCCATATTCGCTAAATTGGTGAAATAAGGGCTGAGTTTTACGGCTACCGGAATTGTCACAACCGCTTTCACTGCCTTGAGAATATCCAAGTATTGCCGCTCGATCGCTTCACCTGTTAGATGAATTTCGGTAGGAATGTAGTAGATGTTGAGTTCTAGTGCATCTGCTCCAGCTTGCTCAATTTGACGGGCGTAGTTTGTCCAACCTCCTAGAGTCGAGCCGTTGAGACTGGCAATGATGGGAATATTCACTCTCTCTTTGGCTTTGCGAATATGCTCTAGATAAAGCTCAGAACCAACGTGAAAAATTTCGGGTTCAGGAAAGTAGGTCAGTGATTCAGGATAGCTTTCGGTACCCTGTTGCAGATGGTGGTGCATTGTGAACATTTCCTGCTCAATTTGCTCCTCGAAGAGGGAGTGCAGGACGACGGCAGCAGCTCCAGCATCTTCCATTCGTTTGATATTATCGATATCTTCGGTTAGAGGAGCGGCTGCACCAACCACCAGGGGCGATCGCAATTCCAATCCCATATAAGTTGTGGTTAAATTCATGATTTCTCCTTCTTACGATGCCTGAGAACAATACCCAATTTCAGGGCGCACGGTTGTGCGCCCCTACAATAGTGTTTACTGGTTTGCAGGTTCGGACTTTTTGTCACTGTTGGAAGGAACAGAGTTTCCGTTGGGATGTCCGTTGGGTTGGCCCAGGTGCTGTGCAGCCAGATACTGATACATTTGCCAACGAGTATTGACATCCGCTTGAGCGAGTTCTACTAACCGTTTCGCATCTTCTGGTTTAGTGCGAGTTAGCATCAGGAAGCGGTTTTCGCTGTACATCGCCTGCTCAACCGATATCTTGGGCGATCGCGAATCCAAAATCAGCGGATTTTCACCCCGTTGGGTCCGACGCGGATCGTAACGGTAGAGCAACCACCGCCCCGATTCGACTGCCGCTTTTTGCTGCTGCATTCCCGTTGCCATATCAATGCCGTGAGCAATGCAGTGCGAGTAGGCAATGATTAACGAAGGCCCATTGTAAGATTCCGCTTCCAGGAACGCTTTGAGCGTGTGTTCATCCCGCGCTCCCATCGCGACACTGGCAACATAGACATTGCCATACGTCATTGCCATGAGTCCTAAATCTTTCTTGGGTGCAGGCTTACCTCCGGCGGCAAACTTCGCAACCGCACCTCTGGGTGTGGCTTTGGACATCTGTCCACCTGTATTGGAATACACTTCTGTATCCAGCACCAGAATGTTGACATTGCGACCACTAGCAATGACGTGATCGAGTCCACCATAGCCGATGTCATAGGCCCAACCGTCACCACCAATCAGCCAGACGCTCTTTTTGACTAGGTAATCGGCGAGGGATTTTAGAGTTTGAATTTTAGATTTTAGATTTTGCTCTCCCTCTAACTGATTGCACCATTCCTCTAAGCGTTGCTTGAGGATAGCTACCCGTTCGCGTTGCTCGACGATATCGGCTTCGTCCTTTTGTTCTGCATTGAGAATGGCGGATGCTAAGTCAACCGGAATTGGGGAACTGCCATTCATACTGCTCGATAGCTCTTGCAGGAGTTCTCTGGCATATTCCATTTGCTTGTCGATGGCAACTCGGAAGCCCAAGCCAAATTCTGCATTATCTTCAAATAGCGAGTTTGACCATGCCGGCCCGCGACCTTCGGCATTGTGCGTCCAAGGGGTTGTCGGTAAGTTACCACCATAGATAGATGAGCATCCGGTCGCATTCGCCACTAACATCCGATCGCCAAACAGTTGCGATACCAGTTTGACGTAGGGCGTTTCACCACAACCCGCACAGGCACCGGAGAACTCAAACAACGGTTCCTGCATCTGCTGCTGAGCAATCTTGTGCAATTTCAGTTGGGTGCGATCGGGGTTCGGTAAGTTGAGGAAGAAGTCCCAGTTTTCCCGTTCCTGTTCTCGCAAGGGTAACTGGGGAGCCATGTTAATTGCTTTCTTCCTGGGTTCGGCTCTGTTCTTTGCCGGACAAACATCGACACAAATCCCGCAACCCGTGCAGTCTTCAGCCGCCACCTGGATCGTAAATTTCAGATTCGTCCAGTCATGGTCTTTGGCATTCGCACTCTTAAACGTTTCCGGTGCATTGGCGAGTGCTTCGGGTTCATACACTTTGGAGCGGATCACGGCATGGGGACACATCATGACGCATTTGCCGCACTGCACGCACACATCTGCATCCCACACTGGAATTTCCTGGGCAATGTTGCGCTTCTCCCATTTCGAGGTACCGCTGGGATAAGTGCCATCAATCGGCAACGCACTCACTGGAAGATCGTCTCCCTGCCGTGCCATCATCTTGCCGAGTACGTCTCGAACAAAGGCTGGGGCAGTATCGGGAACTGGGGAGGGCGCTTCTCCTACCTGATTGGAAATAGCGGATTGTTGATAACTCTGATAATCCACTTCGTATAGATTATCCAGGGTGCGATCGACCGCTTTCAAGTTCATTTCCACAATCGCCTCACCCTTCTTGCCGTAAGTCTTGCGGATCGATTGCTTGATACGCTCGATCGCTTCTTCACGGGGCAACACGCCTGCAATGGCAAAGAAACAAACCTGCATCACGGTGTTGATGTGCCTGCTCATGCCCGTCTCGCGTGCCACCTGAGAAGCGTTAATGACGTAGAACTTCAACTGCTTCTCAACAATTTGCGCCTTCAGACGCTCTGGTAACCGCATCCAGGTTTCTTCTGGATTGTAGGGACTGTTGAGCAAAAAGATAGCTTCCGGTTTTGCAGCATCCAGCAGATCGAATTTCTCGACAAATTCCCATTGGTGGCAAGCGACAAAATTCGCACTGCTAACGAGGTAAGTTGAACGAATTAGTTCTGGACCAAAACGCAAATGGGAAACCGTAACAGAACCAGATTTCTTGGAATCATAGACGAAGTAACCCTGAGCATAATTGTCTGTTTCTTCGCCAATGATTTTGATCGAGTTCTTATTTGCGCCCACTGTCCCATCGGCACCCAAACCATAGAAAATGGCTCGTACTACGTTATCGGGTTCAGTGGAGAAGCTGGGATCGTAGTTTAATGATGTATGGGTGACATCATCGTAAATGCCAACAGTGAAATGATTTAGTGGCTGTTGAAGGGAAGGCAGAGGATCGGAGGCAGAAGGCAGAAGGTTCTGCTCCGAAGGGGATTCAGACCCCTCCTCCTTATCAGTCGAAAGATTGCGCGTGCCTTTGGCATCCGGATAAATCCCTTCTGCCCTCTGCCCTCTGCCCTCTGCCTTTCTTTGGCCAGCCGTCAGATTATCAAAGACAGCCTTCACCATTGCAGGGGTGAATTCTTTAGACGATAGACCGTAACGACCTCCGACTACCTGAATATCCTGACGGTTGCTTTCAACTAGCGCACTCAGGACATCAAGATATAATGGTTCACCCGTGCTGCCTGGTTCTTTGGCGCGATCGAGTACGGCGATCGCTTTCACACTTTCGGGCAGTGCAGCAACCAATCGACTACCATCAAATGGTCTGTACAAGCGAACTTTCAGTACACCTACTTTTGCACCGCGAGCACTCAGGTAATCCACCGTTTCATGCACGGTTTCGCAGCCCGAACCCATCAATACAATGACTTGTTCCGCTGCTGGATCGCCGTAGTATTCGTAGAGTTGATACTGTCTCCCTGTTAGTTGTGCGAATTCATCCATCGCCTGCTGTACGATAGCGGGACAGGCGTTGTAGAATCGGTTGACCGTTTCCCGCGCTTGGAAATAAACGTCCGGATTTTGAGCTGTACCGCGAATCACTGGGCGATCGGGTGTCAAGGCGCGATCGCGGTGCGCCAAAATCAGTTCATTCGGAATGAAAGCGCGTAACTCGTCATCCGATAGCAGTTCTACTTTTTGAATTTCGTGGGACGTGCGGAAACCATCGAAGAAGTGGAGGAATGGAATACGAGATTCCAGTGTGGCACGAGTGGCGATCGCCGCTAAATCTTGTGCCTCTTGCACCGAGGCTGAACAAAGCAACGCGCAACCCGTTCCTCGGACTGCCATTACATCACTGTGATCGCCAAAAATCGAAAGTCCCTGTGCCGCTAGCGATCGCGCTGCAATGTGAATCACCGCAGACGTTAGTTCACCCGCAATCTTGTATAAATTGGGAATCATCAGCAGCAAGCCTTGGGAAGCCGTAAACGTTGTGGTTAACGTTCCCGCCTGCAATGCTCCATGAACCGTTCCGGCTGCGCCTGCCTCACTTTGCATTTCCACAACCGAGGGAACAGTTCCCCACACGTTAGGCTGTTCGGCAGATGACCAGGCATCCGCCCATTCCCCCATCGTTGAAGCCGGTGTAATAGGATAAATTGCGATAACTTCACTGAGTCGGTAGGCAACGCGAGCAACAGCTTCGTTACCGTCTATCGTGACAAAAGTTTTTAATAGCATTGTCTACTCCTCTTTTTGGGATTACAGACGTTCAGTTTGTTCGTTCTTGGCAAGCTGACATCTTGCACCTATATCGATAAACTTCGCTCGTGTAGGGTGAGCAATGTACGAATAATCCATTGGTCTGCTGGATGTGCGTACAGAGGTGCGGCGGCTATCCCCAATAGCCTACCTGTGGCAGAGTGCTGAATGTATTGTTGGAAACCTAAGAAAGTTTGGTCTAAGTATTTGATAACCATGTTCTTTACTTTTTTAAATGTGAAATTTTATCTTATACTAATAAGTTATCACACTTACAAAGTATACTCTTTTGATTAACACTAAAATTTACTTTTCTTAACTGTATGTGATCGACAAATAATCTCTTCATAAAAAGTCAACAAAACAACAATCTTGTTGTTTTATTGGAATTATATTAACTGGCGATGGTTAAACTTGAAACTGATTCAAATAAGTTAAAGTTTGTTCTGCTTCTTCAGAGTCAACAATACTGAGCGCAAAACCCACATGCACGATGACGTAATCCCCAAGTTTTACCTCTGGCACATAGGCGAGGCTAACTTCTTTGATAATGCCGCCAAAGCTGACTTTACCTGTGCGCCAGAGCGAGGAGTTACCATCGCGCTCTGAATTTTCCTCGATACTGATAACTTTACCCGGTACAGCAAGACACATTTTCACGCCCCTCCTGATTGATTTTGCAAAGCTCGTAACGCCGCCATAATTTGTCCAGCCGCAATGCCTCCGTCATTGGTTGGAATTCGGTGATGCCAATAAATTGAGAAACCTTCTGTTTTGAGTTGAGCGATCGCACGTTCTAGTAAATAACGATTTTGAAAACAACCGCCCGTTAACACAATTTGTTCAACACCGACTCGGTTAGCGATCGCTACCATTCCCTCAATTAACGTGTTGTGAAACTTTGCCGCAACGATTTCTGGAGAAATCTGCTCGTGAATGTCATCGAGAATGGCATTGAGCATCGGTGAATAATCGAGAATCATAGGAGAGTATGCAGGACACAGCAACTCATGCGGATAAGCTTCATGCGTCTTGAAGCCATTAGCTGCAAACTCCAGTTGCATCGCAGCTTGCCCTTCAAAACTCGCTTGCTGACACAACCCCAACAAGGCAGCGATCGCATCAAACAAGCGTCCGGCACTCGACGTTTTTGGAGTATTCAACCCTCGTTGCAAGATGGTTTGCAATACTTTAAGTTCTTGCTCCGAGAAGGCTTGCAGAGGGGCTAACTCCAACATTTCAAACGCCCGATTTCCAAAGCATTCGTAGAGCAATCCCAAAGCGCATCGTCGAGGCTCTTTGACTGCCTGTTCTCCTCCAGGTAATGGGAACGATCGCAGATGAGCCGTTCGTTCAAATCCGTTAGCTAGGATGTTGAGAAACTCGCCCCCCCAAATCGTCCCGTCTAAGCCATAACCCGTTCCATCCCAGGCAATTCCCAACACGGGAGGTTCCAGTTGATTGTCCACCATGCAAGATAGGACATGAGCATAGTGATGCTGCACTGGAATTACGGGTGTAGAAGTAGGAAAGGCAGAGGGCAGAGGGCAGAGGGCAGAAGGAAAGCGTTTCTGTTCAGTTGCCTGCTTGCTCTCTGCTTTCACTTCAATCAAAGCATTGGCAAATTGAGTCGAGTAGTAGTCTGGATGGGCATCAGTTGCGATCGCAGTGGGCTGAACCTCGTAAATATTAAGTAGATGGTGAATCGCTTCTTGAAAGCGATCGATTGTTGATAAATTATCGAGATCGCCGAGATGCTGGCTCATCAAAATTTGATGATTGAGATACAGCGCAACGGTATTTTTTAGATGAGTGCCAACAGCAAGGATGATGGATGAATTATGAGAGGTTGATTTCGATGGCGGTGTAATTGGAAAGGGAGCATAGCCTCTGGCACGACGCAGAACGATGGGTTCCTCGCCAACCACCCGCACGATGGAATCGTCAACAGGACGGGCGATCGGGCGATCGTGAACTAAGAACAAATCGGCAATATTCTGTAATCGATTCAGCGCATCCAATTCATCCGTACAAATCGGTTCGCTAGAACGATTTCCACTCGTCGCGACAATCGGAAAACCGAGTTCTGACAGCAAGAGATGATGCAACGGCGTGTACGGTAGCATCACCCCTAAATAGGGATTGTCGGGAGCAACGGAGGGAGCAATTGTAGATTTGAGATTTGGGATTTTAGATTGAAGGAGAACGATTGGTGCTTCGGAAGAACGCAGCAATTTTTCTTCTTCTTCAGAAACCTGACAGTGTTCGCGGATTAGCTCTAATGAAGGATACATTAACGCAAGCGGCTTATTAGGTCGCCGTTTGCGATCGCGGAGCGTTCTCACGGCAGTCTCATTGCCAGCATCCACAACCAGATGAAATCCACCTAATCCCTTAATTGCCAGAATTTTACCCTGACGAATAGCATTTGCCGTTTGCAGCAGTGCCTCATCATGGCTTGCTAACGTCTTACCTTGACGATCCCAAAGTTCTAAATGGGGGCCACAAATCGGGCAAGCGTTTGGTTGAGCGTGAAAGCGTCGATCCAGAGGGTTTTCGTACTCTGCACGGCACTCCGGACACATCTGAAATCGCTGCATCGTGGTGTTGGGGCGATCGTAGGGAAGCGATCGCAAGATGCTGAAACGAGGGCCGCAGTGCGTACAGTTGGTGAAGGGATAGCGATAGCGACGGTTGGCAGGATCGAAAATTTCGTGCAGACAGGCCCGACAGGTTGCGAGATCGGGCAGAATCAGTGCCGATTTAGGAGTGGCGATTGAGGAATGAGCCGCATCTGATGGACGAATTGCAAAATCGGTGTATCCTGCGAGGCTCATCCACTGAGTTTCTATGTGCTGCAAAAATGTATGATGCGGTTTGTCTTGCTCCAGGCGTTTCTGAAAAATCTGAAGCTGTTCGATAGTACCCTCAATGTCGATTAAGACTCCGCGATCGGTATTTTTCACCCAGCCCACAACTCCCACGTCTTTAGCCAACCCGTAAACGAATGGGCGAAAGCCGACTCCCTGCACGATGCCTTCTACAGCCAAGCGCTGCCGACGTTTGGTTGAGTGTTGTATAAATCCTGATGCTGTCGTCACCATAGCCCCTTCTCCTTATACCTGCATAGGCTGTTGAATAGCAGTTCCCAGGTAGCTATACCAGGCTTCCATTCCCTGTCCAGTTCGAGCAGAAACTTCAAAGAGGGTTGCTTGGGGTGCGACGCGCTGAATGTTAGCAATAGCCCGTTCTCTGTCGAATCCCACGGCTTCTGCAATGTCGATTTTGTTAATCAGAACGACATTGGCCGTTTTGAACATTGTGGGATACTTTAAAGGTTTATCCTCTCCTTCCGTCACGGATAGCAACACAACTCGCATCGCTTCGCCTAAGTCATAGCTAGCCGGACAGACTAAGTTACCCACATTTTCAATAATCAACACGTCCAGGGCATCCAGATCGAGCTTTTGCATTGCCCGTGACACCATATCTGCTTCTAGATGGCACGCATTCCCCGTGGTGATTTGTACGGCTGGCGCACCAGCACGGCGTAAGCGTTGAGCATCATTGTCTGTTTCTAAATCACCCACAATCACACCGATCCGTAAGGGGTGTTGCAGGGATGTTAGTACGCGAATGTTCAAATCCTGCACCATGCGCTCAATCAGTGCCGTCTTCCCCGAACCCGGTGAGGACAGAATGTTGAGTGCCAGCACCCCTTTTGCCTGAAAATATCCTCGATTGCGTTCTGCTAAGCGATCGTTTTTCGACAACAGGGATTCATGAATGGCAAGGGTGTGTGAAATGTGCGATCGCTCATGCAGATCGCTAACAGCATCGGAATATATTCCTTCTGCCATCTGCCCTCTGCCCTCTGCCTTTCTTTGTTGATGCTCGTTTTGGCGATCGTGAGAATGAGAATATTCGTGCAGGTGGGAATGTTCGTGATGTGCAACCCCATCAATCGCAACTTCTCCAACCTGGCTGCAACCACAATCTTGACACATATTAAGAAACCTCCAGCGAAGCAAGTTCTAGTTCTCTACCCTGACGGATTTCAGTGCAGAATTGATGACACTCAGGACACTCGTAAATCCAATCAGAAGGTTGAAATTCACGTTGGCAATTTGGGCAATAGCAAACGGCTGGAATGGAATCAATGCTGAGTTGGGCGCGTTCGGCAATGGTTCCCCGTGTCACAACATCAAACGCAAAGGCTAAAGCTTCTGGCTCCACTCCCGACAATTGACCAATACGTAATGTCATGCGGTGAATTTGAGCTGCACCCTCACGTTTCGCGTACTCCAGAGCAATATCTAACGTATTTTGCATAATGCCAACTTCATGCATATCAATTAGGAAGTGAAGGGGAAAAGGAAAAGGGGAAGTCTCAAATACTTTTCATGATAATCGCCTTTTGAGTTGGTTAAAACTCTGTTTTCAAAGGGTTTTATCATAAGTGGTAATCCTTCTGCTGCTCTGTTGAGAAACCAGTTGTTTAATCTTTACTAAAGCCAAGTCAACGTTTTTTCTTGTAACGGTAGAAAGGGTTTCAGTAAAGGAAAAGTTAACGGCTGGAATCAAAATTTGGTAAGCAGTAGGAATAGCTTTATACAGGGTACAAGTTAGAGCTAGTATCGATCGCGGAGCGGCATAGTGTCCCGTAAAGCTGGTGGCCGAATTCGGTCTAAGTTGTTCGATTTTGACCTCTGATAAGGTGGCAACCGCATCGACAAAAATGACGGTTTTAGCCTGGGCGATCGCTTCAGCTAAGTCTGGTGTAAGCTGATGTACGGCAAGCGATCGCACATGATTAAAATTCCACTGCGCGACAGTTTCGGCAACCTGATAACCGGCTCCATCGTCCCCCCGAATCGTGTTGCCATAGCCAATGATGAGATAGCTAATTTTTTGGGTGTCAGTAATATTCAAAGACTACCTCCTTTGCTTGCTCAGCGGTTCAGATTCCCGACTTCTCTAAAGCAGTCGGGAATCTCGTCTTCAGCCTCTAGAAATCTCGTTCAATATCGTTCCATCGGGTGCAACCAGTTGAACCTGTAAAGGCATTTGTCCCGCCGCATGGGTGGAGCAAGATAAACAAGGATCGAAGCAGCGAATTCCTGCTTCAACACGATTTAGCAAGCCTTCGGGAATTTCATTGCCGTTGCTATTGCCATGAATATATTGTTTGGCGATTTGAGCAACGGTTTTGTTCATTGCTAGGTTGTTTTGTCCTGTCGCAATGATCAGATTGACCTTTTCAATCAAACCATTTTCATCAACTTTGTAATGATGGAACAAAGTACCGCGCGGTGCTTCGCTGACTCCGATCGCTTCGAGTTGATTCACCCCACCGTGAGCGCGAATTCGATTGGATAGAATATCTGGATCGTCCATGAGCGCTTGGATTTTCTCCAAACAAGCCAGGATTTCAATCAATCGAGCATAGTGGTAAAGGAATGAAGACGTGGCAACCCCACCAGAGCGATCGCGAAACTCATTGAACTCCCGATCGGCGGCTTCTGTACCGATGTAATTACACACATTGAGTCGAGCCAGTGGACCAACTCGATAGATGCCATCGGGATAGCCTAAGGGCTGGTAGTACGGGAATTTCAGGTACGACCATTTCTCAACGGCTTCGCCTAAGAATTCCTGATAGTTATCTTCGCTCAGGTTGTCAGCAATAATATTGCCTTGACTATCAGTAAAGCGGAGATGCCCGCCGTAGTGTTCCCATTCACCATCCTTGCCAACAAGTCCCATGAATAACGAAGGGAATTCACCAAAGATGTTCACTTCATCTTTGAGTTGACCATCAATCATGCCTTTGAATAGCCCCAAAGCCAGATTGATAGTTGCCAATGATTCGGGCAAGCGATCGCAAATCCACTGTCTGCTTTCTTCAGAAAGAGGCGATCGCACCCCTCCCGGCACCGTCCAAGCCGAGTGAATCTTGCGTGCGCCCAAGAGTTCGATGATATTTTGTCCAAATTGCCGTAGCCGGATTCCAGCTCTTGCCAGATCGGGATTCGCTTCAATTAACCCAAACACATTCCGTTTGGCTGGATCGCTATCCCAACCCAGCAAGAAATCGGGACTACTGAGATGAAAGAATGAAAGGGCATGAGATTGAGTAATCTGTGCCAGGTTCATCAATCGTCGCAGTTTCTCTGCAGCAATCGGAATTTTAACTGCTAAAATTTTGTCCCCAGTCTTCGAGGATGCTAGCAAGTGACTCACCGGACAAATGCCGCAAATCCGAGCAGTAATGCCTGCCATGTCTGTGAAAGGTCTGCCTTCACAAAATTTTTCAAATCCCCGATATTCCACGACATGAAATCGAGCATCTGAGACTTCACCCGCCTCATCCAGAAAAATTGAGATTTTAGCGTGTCCCTCAATGCGTGTAACAGGATCGATGACAACAGTCTTCATAGCACCTCTCTCTTCTCGTGGGCTGTCAGTAGTCCGTTTTCATTTGCACCTAACCATCAACCATCAACCATTACCCAAACTTAATCATGTCTCGCCCTTCCATGCGGGGTTTTTCCCCTTTGAGCAGAGGTTCAAGGGTTGCTCGAATGCGCTCAGCCGATGGCGGACATCCCGGCATATAGATATCAACTGGAACAACCTGATGCACGGGCAAGACGCGATCGAGCAATTCCGGTACAATTCCTGGCTCATGAGGCAGTTGCCGCCCCGTATCTGCCAATTCGATATAAGCGCGTTTGAGGACGGATTCAGTGCCCCCCAACATATTTCGCATACCAGGAATGTTTGCCGTGACGGCACAATCCCCAAAGGAAATTAGGATTTTGGTGCGTTGTCTGACTTGGTGGATTAGTTCCAGATTGTCTTCGTTGGCAACGCCTCCCTCAACCAGACAAACATCAACATTTTCGGGATATTCCTTCAAGTCGGAGCCAACGGGACTATAAACTACATCCACCTGCTGAGCGAGGTCAATCAACCACTCGTCTAAATCCAAAAACGACATGTGGCAACCGGAACAGCCTGCTAACCAAACGGTGGCAAATCTTATCTTGTCCATTCTTTTTTCTCCCGCGCCCTTACCAAAAATTCCAGCTTGTTGCGATCGCGTTCTTTCTCGCCAGTTGTTTCGCCTTTACGGAAAATCGATCCAGTAGGACAGGCATCGACACACTTCCCGCAGGAGGTACAGGCATCCACTGCGCCCCAAGGCTGATTCAATCCAGATACGATGTAACAATTCTCGCCCCGTTGTGCCACATCCCACACATGAGCTCCCTCAATCTCATCGCAGACGCGCACGCAACGAGTACAGAGGATGCAACGATTGTGGTCGATACCAAATAGCGGATGCGAAATATCGACTTTGCGATCGGGGAAACGATACGGGAAGCGAGAATGATCCATTCCCACTTCAATGGCAACATCCTGCAACTCGCAATTACCATTCGCTACACAAAAGGAGCAGACATGATTGCCCTCGGCAAATAGCAACTCAACAACCATGCGGCGGTAGTCTTGCAGCTTGGGCGTGTTGGTAGAAACTTCCATCCCCTCAGCCACCTGAGTGACGCACGCAGGCAACAGCTTCGGTGTTCCTGCAATTTCTACCATGCACAGACGGCAAGCTCCGATATCTGTGACACCATCAAGGTGACATAGTGTAGGAATGGCGACTCCCGCCTCTCTTGCCGCTTGCAGGATGCTTGCGCCCTCTTCGATCGCTACATCAATCCCATCAATTTTGAGCGTTTTGACAGACATACACACCTCACGAAGATTGCGAAACGGTTACTTTGCCGTTGTGTTCGACTGGAGATTGCAGCAAATCCAAATACTCCTGTTTGAAGTATTTCAACGTGCTGAGCACCGGGTTGGGAGCAGTTTGACCCAACCCACACAGGCTCATCTCCTTAACCATGTAGCAGAGGGCTTCTAGCTGATCCAAGTCTTTCTGCGTCGCCTGACGGTTCGCGATCTTATTCAACAGCTCATAAAGCTGAACCGTTCCCGCACGGCAAGGAATGCATTTGCCACACGATTCATCCCGGCAGAATTCCATGTAGAACTGAGCAACTTCCACCATGCTGGTGTCTTGATCCATCACCACCATCCCGCCCGATCCCATCATGGAACCGACCGCCATCAGCGAATCATAGTCAACTGGGGTATCCAGTAACGAGGCAGGAATACAACCACCGGAGGGGCCGCCTGTTTGTACCGTCTTTACTACTCCATCGGGAATCCCGCCTCCCATTTCTTCCACAATTTCTCGCAGAGTGATTCCCATCGGGACTTCAATCAATCCGTTGTTACGAATCTTCCCAGTCAGGGCAAAAATCTTGGTTCCTTTACTTTTTTCAGTGCCGATACTGGCATACCAAGCCGCTCCCTGACGAATGATGGGAGAAATATTGGCAAAACTTTCCACGTTATTGATCAAGGTTGGACATCCCCACAAGCCTTTTTGAGCTGGGTAAGGGGGGCGAGGACGTGGATTACCTCGTCCGCCCTCGATCGATTGGATTAAAGCTGTTTCTTCACCGCAGACAAATGCTCCGGCACCAATCCGAATATCAACTTTGAAATCGAAGGGAGAGTCAAAAATTTGTGTGCCGAGGAGATTGTACTTCTTGGCTTGTTGAATTGCCTTGTGCAGGCGTTCAATGGCTAGGGGATATTCCGCTCGAACGTAGATATATCCATGATTGGCGCCAACGGCATAACCGGCGATCGTCATGCCTTCTAAGACTAAATGGGGATCGCTCTCCAAAACGCTGCGATCCATGAATGCACCGGGGTCGCCTTCGTCACCATTGCAGATGACGTATTTCTGATCTCCCGATACTTTGGCCACCGTTGCCCACTTGAGTCCTGTGGGATAGCCACCGCCACCCCGTCCCCGCAAGCCACTCTTACTGATTTCCTCTACAACTTGGGCAGGGGTCATGTCATAGATGGCTTTGTACAAGGATTGATAACCACCAACGGCTATATATTCCTCAATCCGTTCTGGATCGATTTTGCCGCTATGTTCCCGCACAATCCGCATTTGTCGAGCAAAAAAAGGATGCTGGGTATCGCCTTGGATGGGTTTGGCTGTCCCGCCATTGAGAGCATCAATGATGCTGGCGGCTTCTTCGGGCTTAACTTCTTCGTAGAGCGTGTTATTGGGTTCAATTTCTACTAGGGGGCCTCGTCCGCAGAACCCCATGCAGCCTACACCAATGACTTCAACGCGATCGCTCAATCCGTGCTCTTTCACTGCCGTTTGCAGATTGGCTTGCACACCCAAAGAATTGGCAGCACGGCATCCCGTCGATGTACAGCAGTTGATACGAATGCTCTTTTGGCGCGATCGCTCCTGCTGAGCAATTTCCAATAATTCCGTTAAATTCATACTGAACCTATCTCCTGCTTTGTAAAACTTACCTAAACTTCTCTAAACTCATTTTTAGACACAGTTTGTGCTTACTTCCTACGCTGTTGGGTAGACGGCTAATCCCAAGATAAGTAGGCTATCCCCCTCAAGCCGAGGGTTCCCAATTTAAAATATTTAGACTTGCGTTCCAGTCCCGATCTAAAGATATGCCACAAGCAGGACAGTCAAAAGTCCGAACGCTTAGTGGCATATCTTTTTTGGTGCCACAATTGGAACAAGTTTTGGTACTAGGAAACCACTGGTCTACCAGGACTAAATTAGCTCCATACATTGGGCACTTGTAGTCAAGTTGACGTTTGAATTCGTAGAATCCGAGATCAGATATTGCTCCAGCTAACTTATGATTCGCCATCATTCCTTGAACGTTTAAGTTCTCAATCTTAATTAACTTGAATGTTTTAGCTAAGTAAGTTGTCAACTTGTGAAGGAAATCTAAGCGAATGCGAGCTATCCGCGCAGGTCGCCGGCTGATTTTACTGTAGGTTTTACGCTGGTTTTGAGAGCCTCGCACCTGCTTTGATGCTTGGCGCTGCAAAGTGGCAAGCTTGGTTTTCGCACTGGCTATCAACGGCTTTGGTGCATCAAAAGTTTGCTGGGTTGACAGCGTGGCAAAAGACTTAATACCGAGATCTATTCCTACAGAACTTTCAGACGGCTGAACAGGTAGGCGTTCTGCATCAACGCAAAAGGATAAAAACCAGCAATTTCCTTCTTTTGAAATCGTGAAAGTTTGAGAGACGAAGCTACATTCTAGGGGTTCAAAAAGCCTAAAAGTTCCCAATGTAGGAATCTTAATCGTTCTGCCAGCAGTTAGCAAAACTTTGCCGTGATACGAATCGACCGTAAAAGATTGACCGTCCCTGCGACTAGCGAATCTTGGATGACCTGCTTTCCCAGAACGGTAGCGACTAAACGCATCTTTGAGATCGATCAAAGCATTTTGGTAGACTCGGCTAGACAATTGGTTCATCCAAGCAAATTCAGGCTTTTTCTTGACATGGTTGGTGAGAACTTTCTTGACTTCGTTGCTCACCTTCGAGTCAGTAAATTTTCCCTCGCCGCCATACATTTGAGTCCGCAAGCTCAACCCAAAGTTAAAAACTACGCGCCGGAACCCTGCGTGTTTCGCCATCAAGGTCGCTTCCTTGTTATTTAATTTGAGCGCTCGTTTAATGGCAAACATAAAACTTCCTCAATGGCGATTAACTATGGACAAGTTTAGCAAACTATTTGACACTTAAGTCTTACTCTCCGTTACGGCTTATCTGGGTTAGGTTATTCTTCCAATTCCAAGAGGCTAGGATATTGGGGCTTTAGGTCAGGCTTTCCAGGTGCGAATACGAGCCAGTACGGTTTCCGGCTCCTGTTTACCTGCCACAGTGCCATCGAAAACAACGGCTGGAGCAATACCACATGCTCCCAAACAGCGAGCTGCTATTAGTGAAACGTTGCCATCTGGAGTTGTCTTGCCCCTTTCGATCCCCAGTTCTTTTTCCAATGTTTCCATTACTTTATTGCTACCTTTGACGTAGCACGCTGTTCCCAAGCAAACGACGCAGGTGTGAGCACCACTGGGTTTGAGAGAAAACAGGTGATAGAACGTTGCAACTCCGTATACTCGACTCAACGGCAGTTTGAGTCCCTTAGCGATGTAGATCAGGACATCTTCTTCCAGATAGCCAAAGGCTTCCTGTGCCTTATGCAGCACTTCAATTAAGGCATCTGGTTTGTACTGATTCCGCTTCATGGTCATATCCAATGCTTTAAAGCGGCGATCGCCACTGGCATGACCCTTGGCAGAAGGAGATTTAGCAGGCGATGCAACGCCAGCAACTGTCGAACGGTGTTGGTCTTGAAGAGGTGGGTAAGGCATATTAATTAACCCTCAATTACAGCAACTTAAACCATTTGTAATAATCCATAATTAAAATTGAAGCTCCTTAGAGGCTTGCTACTTTTGCAACATTTGTATTGCTTAACTTTCTTTCCTACAAACTTTTAGCCTTCTAAACCTATCTTATGATGTGACAAGTCATGAAGTGACAAATCACATAAATTTCTTCACAACTTGTCATGACTTTGCCTGGGGGAGAACTTCATGCCAAATCCGCTAAGCTGTGTTGCATCTAGATTGCCTATGGTATTAGAGAGGGAGAGGGTCCGATGGGGATCGGGGGAGAGGATTTGACGATTGTTCGATCGGGACTAGAAATATACAATTTAAATGCACAACAGCTTATAAGTACCTACACAAAATTAATTACACATCCGACTTTGTTACTCTTTAGACCTATCAAGGGTTTCAAGTCAACTCAGTCGGCAATTAATTTGGTTTACCTACTTAATAGCCCGCTTTTTCTTTCCAGTCGTAGAGACGCTCCGCCGGAGCATCTTCCACAGATTGGTGATAACGGGCATCCAGGGGAATCGCCAGCTAGAGCGAGAGCATCGGTTCAGTATGCGGTCTTGACAAAACCGACTGGAAATGATGTGTGAATTGAGAAGCCTGTTAAATTCTCATAATCAGGAAGAAGAAAGAAACCTTATGCGTCCTCCCTTATGGCATCCTCCAATTGAGGAATGAAAAATAAATAACTTAATGAATTACCAAAGAAAGGCAGAGGGCAGAAGGCAGAAGGCAGGAGGAAGAAAATATAATTTTTGCCCTCTGCTAAAAGGGTTTAAAGCCCCTAAATTTATTTATAAAAAAAGAAACAATATGTATTTCGAGACGCGCAGCGCAAGAAATACTACGTCCCTATTGAATCCCCTAAATTTATTTATGGGGTTTCCCGAATGCCTTCTGCCTCCTGCCTCCTGCCTTCTCAACGCCGTTAATCGCATAGAGCAAAGTCTTAGCCAAGTTAACTCGCGCGCCGAAAAACTGCATTTGCTTGCCAATTCGCATGGCAGAAACACAACAGGCGATCGCATAATCATCGCCGTATTGAGGACGCATCAAGTCGTCGTTTTCGTACAGAGTCGAACTCGTATCGCTGGATACCTTCGCACAGAATTCTTTGAAGTTGTCCGGCAAGTTTTCCGACCACAAAACGGTGAGATTTGGTTCTGGTGCAGTACCGAGGTTTGAGAGGGTGTGCAAGAAGCGGAAACTGTTACGAGTTACCAATGTTCTACCGTCATCGCTGATACCGCCGATCGCCTCTGTTACCCAAGTTGGATCGCCAGAAAACAGCTCGTTATAGTCGGGAGTTCGCAAAAACCGCACCATGCGGAGTTTCATTACAAAATGGTCGATCAGTTCTTGCAATTCTTGTTCGGAACTCGCGCCGCTTTGCAAATCGCGCTCGAAATAAATGTCTAAAAACGTCGATACGCTGCCGAGAGACATCGCTGCCCCGTTTTGTTCTTTCACTGCTCCCAAGTAGGCAAAATACACCCACTGGACAGCTTCTCGCGCGTTTGCCGCCGGCAGGCCAATATCAAAGCCGTAGCTAGCAGCCATTTCTTTTAACTCAAACAATGCCCGAATTTGCTCGGATAACTCTTCGCGCAAGCGAATTGTTGCCTCGTCCATCGCGTCTAGTTCGAGCGATTCTTGCTGTGTTTTTTTATCCTCAATCAGGCGATCGACACCGTACAAAGCTACGCGCCGATAGTCACCGATAATCCGCCCGCGTCCGTAGGCATCTGGCAAACCTGTGATGATACCAGAACGTCTCGCCAGACGCATCGAGCGCGTGTAAACATCGAATACACCATCGTTTTGAGTTTTGCGATATTTCGTAAATATTTCTTCTGTTTGTCGGTCGAGCTGATAGCCGTAAGCTTCTAAACCTGCCTTGACAACGCGAATCCCGCCAAAGGCCATAATCGCGCGTTTCAAAGGTCGATCGGTTTGCAAACCTACTATTTTTTCTAAGTCGCGATCGATGTATCCTGCTGCATGAGCGGTGATAGATGTGGGAACTTTTGTATCAACATCCAATACACCTTTTTCGCGCTCTTGCTTCATTAGTTCGAGGACTTGGTGCCAAAGCTGCTGGGTTTTTTCGGTTGGTGCTGTGAGAAATTCTGCATTCCCTTCGTAGGGGGTGTAATTCTTTTGGATGAAGTCTCTAACGTTGACTTCGTTTGTCCAGTTGCCTTCAGTAAAGCCGTGCCATTCTGCAAACATAGCTTGCTTTGACCTCAATCTTTTGTTAGCGGTCAATTTTTTCTTCTGGGACTGCTATATCTACTATATATTTAATCTCACTATTTTAAATAGCCTGTTTCCTCTTTGTTACAAAACTTGACTTACTAATTCGGTGGGAAGAATTAAAATAAATAGTATGCAGAACAACCTCTGGGATTGTTGAGGAAGCTCTGACAAAGTGGGATTCCGAACTAACACTTTGACAACGCAAATGTTGTTAAAGTGCGGGTCGGTCGGAAACCCGCAATGAGATTTTTGGTCGCGAAGTGCGAAGACCAGAAGAAGAGAAAGAAAAAGCAGAAAAAAAGCAGAAGAATAGCAGAAAAATAGTTCGGATTGGATGCGGTAATTGTTATCGAAAGCAGAGCAATATTAATTGCTGATTAATTGAAGTAGGGTATTATGCAGATAAATTCAAGAAATCAAAGCACAGCGAGCGATCCGGCTCACGATATTTGGAAAGAGCAGCGTCATCCGCTCGATCGGATTTTTCGGCCTCGGTCTGTGGCTGTAATCGGCGCAACAGAGAGAGAAGGAAGCGTCGGACGTACTCTCCTGTGGAACTTGATTCGGAATCCGTTTGGCGGAACAGTTTTTCCGGTGAATCCGCAGCGCCGCAGTGTCTTGGGGCTCAAGTCTTATCCTGACATTGCTAGCGTCCCGGAAAGAGTGGATCTGGCGGTGATTGCTACGCCTGCTGCAGGGGTGCCGCAAGTGATCCGCGAATGTATCGCTGCTGGGGTGAAAGGGGCAATTATTGTTTCTGCTGGCTTTAAAGAAATTGGTGCGGCTGGGGAGGCTTTAGAACAGCAAGTGATGGCCCAAGCGCGTCAGGGCGGAATGCGGATTATCGGCCCAAATTGCCTCGGCGTGATGAATCCCGTGCTCGGGCTCAATGCTACTTTTGCAGGTACGATCGCCCGTCCGGGTAATGTCGCCTTCATCAGTCAAAGCGGCGCCCTCTGTACTTCGATTCTCGACTGGAGTTTGGGGGAAAATGTCGGTTTTAGCGCTTTTGTATCGATCGGCTCTATGCTCGATGTCGGTTGGGGCGATCTGATCGAGTATTTCGGGGACGATCCCCATACCCACAGTATCGTTTTGTACATGGAATCTATGGGTGATGCTCGTTCGTTCCTGTCCGCCGCCCGCCCAGTGGCGATCGACAAACCGATCATCATTCTCAAGGTAGGACGTACCGCCGCGGCCGCGAAAGCCGCCGCTTCCCATACGGGAGCTTTGACCGGCAGCGATGACGTGCTTAACGCTGCATTCCGCCGCTGCGGCGCGCTGCGAGTACATACAATTTCCGATTTGTTCGACATGGCAGAAATTCTCGCCAAGCAACCGCGACCTCATGGAAACCGCCTATCGATCGTCACCAATGCAGGAGGCCCAGGGGCGATCGCCACTGATGCCTTAATTAGCGACGGCGGTGCGCTGGCAGATCTGGCACCGGAGACGGTGCAGCAGCTTGATGAGTTTTTGCCCCCTCAGTGGAGTCATCACAACCCGATCGATATTTTGGGCGATGCTAGTAGCGATCGTTACGCCAAAACTCTAGAAGTGGTCGCTCCCGATCCCAATAGTGACGGATTGCTGGTCATCCTGACGCCACAAGCGATGACAAATCCGACGCAAACCGCAGAAAAACTCAAGTCTTACAGCAAACTCCCAAAGCCCTTATTAGCAAGCTGGATGGGCGGTGTGGAAGTGTCAGCGGGAACGCAAATTCTCAATCAGGCAAATATTCCGACTTTCCCTTATCCCGATACCGCCGTCAGGTTGTTCAACTATATGTGGCGGTACACGTACAACCTGCGCGCTATCTACGAAACGCCATCTCTCCCCGCTGATTGCGAAATCGAGACTTCCGGGTGTGCGACTGCTGCGAAGATTTTGACTGCCGCCCGCCAAAACAATCGCACTCTATTAACCGAGTACGAATCAAAACAGTTGCTGGCAGCTTACGGCATTCCCACCGTAGCGACAGAAATTGCAGCGAGTGCGGCCGAAGCTGTGGAAATTGCCGATCGCCTCGGCTATCCAGTCGTGCTAAAACTCCATTCTGAGACGATTACTCACAAAACTGAGGTGGGGGGCGTACAACTAAATTTAAGCAGTTCTAGCGCTGTAATTAGTGCCTTTGAGGGGATATCCGATCGAGTGCGGGCGATCGATCCCGCAGCGTTTCTCGGCGTCACCGTGCAGCCTATGGTGCATTTGGAGGGGTACGAATTAATTTTGGGTAGCAGTATTGACCCCCAATTCGGGCCGGTGATGCTGTTTGGTTCCGGCGGACAATTAGTGGAAGTCTTTCAAGATCGATCGATCGCACTTCCGCCTTTAAATACCACCCTAGCGCGGCGGATGATGGAGCAAACGCGCATCTACAAAGCTTTGCAAGGAGTGCGCGGCCGCAAGGCAATTGACTTGGAAAAACTCGAACAGTTATTAGTTCGTTTCAGTCAACTGATTGTCGAGCAACCTTTGATTTCCGAGCTCGATATTAACCCGCTGTTGGTATCTCCTGAAGGTGCGATCGCCCTTGACGCGCGAGTTGTTCTCCACTCAGAAGACACAACCGTTATCCCGGCGATTCGCCCCTATCCCGTGCAATACGTTCGAGAATGGCAAGATCGCAAGGGCGATCTCTTAACGATCCGTCCGATCCGCCCGGAAGATGAACCGTTGATGGTGCGTTTTCACGAAGAACTTTCGGAGGAAAGCGTGTATTTGCGCTACGCTCACGCGATTAAATTAAAACACCGCACCGCCCACGAACGTTTGATGAGGATTTGTTTTACCGACTACGATCGGGAAATGGTGTTAGTAGCCGATCGCAAGGACTCGGGAACCTCAGAACACCGGATTTTGGGAGTAGCGCGTCTGAGCAAACTCCACGGCACAAACGAAGCCGAATTTGCCCTGATCGTCAGCGATAGCTATCAGCAGCGCGGTTTGGGCACAGAATTATTGAGGCGGCTGCTGCAAATTGGTCAGGAAGAGAAATTAGATGCGATCGTCGGCTACATTCTCAATAGCAACTACAAGATGCAGAGCCTCTGTAAAAAACTAGGATTTGAACTCCAACCAGACCGAGGCGAAGGAATGTTGAAAGCTGTTTTTGTTTGCTAATATCATTTCCGGTTACACTCATACATGATGTTGACTGTTGACGGTTGACAGTGAACAGTGAACTCGAATTTACTTTTCCGATGCTAACGGATTTGATATTAGTCCTCACTACAAACTTTATCGGTTTGTAGTGATATCATGTCCGATCGAGCGACCGCGATTTTTGTAGGGGCGGGTTCACAAACAATACCTGCCAACAATGGACAATCTCAAAAACCCGCCCCGACCGGAATATTATGGTTAATCGATCGGACACGATATGAGGACTTTAGTCCTCAAACTCAGATGCTACTAAGCCGCAGCCAAATTTGCTGCTGCGAAATCCCAGTTAGCCAAATTATCCAAGAAATTAGTAATGTAGTCGGGACGGCGGTTTTGGAAATCCAAATAATAAGCGTGTTCCCACACATCCAAAGTCAGCAGCGGAGTTTGGCCGTGTGCAACCGGGGTGTCGGCGTTAGCAGTTTTGGTAACTTTCAAAGTACCGTTGTCCACAACCAGCCAAGCCCAGCCGCTACCGAACTGAGTTGTCGCAGCATTCTTGAATTCTTCTTTGAATTTGTCGAAGCTGCCGAAGTCAGCGTTGATTTTGTCAGCTAAAGGTCCTGTCGGAGTGCCGCCGCCGCCCGGTTTGAGGGAATTCCAAAAGAAATTGTGGTTCCAAACTTGACCTGCATTGTTGAAAATGCCGGCTTTGGATGGGTCTTTAGCAGATTCCTTGACAATTTCTTCAAGGGATTTGCTCGCCATTTCCGTTCCTTCAATCAGTTTGTTGAGGTTGGTCACGTAAGCAGCGTGGTGCTTGTCGTGGTGGAACGAAAACGTCTCGGCCGACATATGATCTGGTTCTAGGGCGTCAGCGGCGAACGGTAACGGTGCAAGTTCAAATGCCATGGTGTTCAATCCTCTCTGGATTACTTTTGGTTTTTCGGTTAACTTTCCGGCTTTCGTACGATTAAAGCCGAGAGTCACTAGCTTGAGTTTATCAAGCTGTGGTCAATAATTCTTTACAATTTTCATATTTTATAGCAGTTGCAGCATTTCAGCATTCATACTTCTATTTTTTAGATATCAAAGCTACTTATTGCCGGCTTTGGATAGCATAAACTCTTACTAAATGTCAAGCCACCTAGGAGGCAAATAAAAGTTTGTGTGAAATTGTCAACCGATCGAAATTTTATGAGACTGATAAAGAGATTAAACCTGTAAATTCTCAAAGATTAATCTAAGTTCAATTAAGCTGTAAGAAGTCAAACAAGTTGCAGGATATGTCAATGGAAAAGCGTTTAAAAAACTCGTCCAGCCACCCTCCTCAATGGTTGAATTTGCAATTAATTGTCACCGCTCTGGAAACAGTCCAAGACTTAATTGTAATTTCCCTATGTATTGGTTTGTTTTGTTTCATGGTGCTAGAACTGCGAGAAATGTTCTTCTCGCTGCTACCTCCTTTGAATTTTCAGCAAGTGACTGCCGACATTCTATTTTTATTGGTTTTAGTGGAATTAATTCGGTTGCTAATTATTTACTTGCAAGAGCAGCGCGTTTCGATAGGGGTGGCTGTGGAAGTTTGTATAGTATCTGTTTTGCGAGAAGTCATCGTGCGGGGAGTGCTGGAAACTCCCTGGGTCCAAATATTATCAACAGGGGTATTTTTGCTGGTTTTGGGAGTGTTGTTAGTAGTCCGAGTTTGGTTGCCGCCAACCTTCGAGGGAATTGACCCAGAACGCCGCATGGCTAGCAGAAATAGAAAATATTCAGAAAATGAATCTTCTTGTGCATCTGTTGCAGTCGATAGCAAGTTTAATTCTCATTGAATATGACAGGACAGGCGATTTTAGATTTTAGATTTTAGATTTTAGATTTAGTCTTTTATCGCTTGTCACGTTACCAGCTATCATTTCCGGTAAAACTGAGATTTTGCACCTTTGTCAAGAACGGGCGCTTCGGCCCGTGAAGCGAAGAGTAGATTTTCTTGTAGGGTGGGCAGTAGATCCCACCCAAAAAAGGATGATTGAGAATAGTGCAAGATGTGAGGTCAAATCAACCTGATAACGTTTGCAGTGAAAACGAAAATCCTCTGAAAATACAGAGTAATGTAGTCTTAACTACAAACACAAGCTTCATCAGTCATTCCCAATGATTCCAATCAAAAATCTAAAATCTAAAATCTAAAATGGAATTACCCGTTAGCCTGCAATTCACCCAAACGAGCCAACACTTCTTTCGAGTGAGTAGCCGGATTTATCTTCACAAAGGTTTCGCGCAAAATGCCTTCAGGGTCAATAATAAAACTGTGTCGCGCGGAGATAAAACTCATCCAAGAACCGTAAGCTTTACTCACTTTGCCGTCGGTATCAGCTAGCAGCGGAAACTTCAAACCTTCCGAATCGCAAAATTCCGCGTGGGAATCGACATCATCAGCGCTAATACCGATAATTTGAGTATTCTTTGCCAAGTATTTCGGCAAGTCTTGCTGAAATCTCCGGGCTTCTATCGTACAACCCGATGTAAAGTCTTTGGGATAGAAATAGACTACCAGCCACTTACCGCGATAATCGGACAGGGAGACTTGTCCGTCGCCGCTGTTTGTCGGCAAACTAAAATCCGGTGCGGCTTCATTTACCGTGGGAAGCTTGCCACCGAGGGCAAATGCAGGTGGGGCAAAATTGAAACTTAGAAAAACTAGACAAATTGCCAATAAAGTGCTAAAAAACTTGCGGCGGGACATCATAAATTTAGAAGTAGAACTGTACTTAAGACAAGTTTACAGTTTTCTGATTAAATGGGTAGAGGCAATTCGCGGATTGCTTCTAAAACCCAAAGATCACTCACTCAAATAGCAATTTACCCATGAGCGCTGCACTCCCGTTAACAGGCAAAGCTATAGTAGTCCAGGTAATTAACGGTCAACCCGTTACGATCGAAGTAGACGGCACTAATGCCCCGATTACTGGAGGAAATTTTGTTGACTTAGTTGAACGCGGCATTTACGACGGGGTGATGTTTCACCGAGTTGTGCGCCAGCCAGATCCTTTTGTGGTGCAAGGAGGCGATCCGCGCAGCAAAGATACTACAATTCCAGCAAGTCAATTGGGAACGGGTAATTTTATTGACCCGGATACCAATCAGGCGCGTTTTATTCCTTTGGAAATTAAGCCGCAAGGGGCCGCGCAACCTGTTTACAACCAAGTTGTAACCCAGACGCCGCAGTTGCAGCACAATCGAGGGGCTGTGGCAATGGCTCGTTCTAATGCCTTGAATTCGGCTTCTTCGCAGTTTTATTTTGCTTTGGATGATTTGCCATTTTTGGATGGTAATTATGCTGTTTTTGGCAACGTTATTCAAGGTTTTGAAACGGTGAATGCGGTGCAGCAGGGCGATCGCATTTCAACTGCAAAAGTCGTTCAAGGAATTGTTCCCAGTCGGGTTTCTAGCATCATTAGCGATGTTAATGTGCTCAACGATTTAATTAATAGTACCAATTTTGTAAATCTATCTTTGCGAGCGCTCAGACTGTCAAACACCCCCAACAACTATCAAGTCACTTCCCAAGACTCTCAGCAAAATCCCAGCGGTGTAGTGGGAGGTAGCGCAAACGACCGCATCGTCGGTTCACCCACTGATGATGCAATTAATGGCAGCCAAGGTAACGATACCATCACTGGCGAAGCAGGCGACGACTTTTTGCGAGGGGGCAAAGGTAACGACTCCATTAGCGGCGGTGTTGGCAACGATATTATCAACGGAAATCTCGGCGACGATAGTCTCAATGGCGATGCTGGTAACGACTTTTTGCGAGGCGGCAGAGGCAACGATGTTTTAATCGGCGGCGATGGTAACGATATTTTAGTCGGCGATATTGGCAGCGATACTCTAACTGGTGGCGCAGGTGCAGATACTTTTGTTCTGACCACAGGTGAAAATCTGGCTTTAGATACGGCGAGCGATATAATTATTGATTTTAGACCGGGAGAGGGCGATCGCATTGGCTTAACCAGCAATTTATCCAACACCTCCTTCACCCAATCCGGCAGCAACACGCTCATTCAATTTGGAGGAGTTACTTTGGCTGTCGTTCAAAATGCCGCCCCCGCAGCAGTTCAAAACGCTGCTTTTGCAATTAACTTTTCTACTGCTTCCCGTCCGAATGACTTGCCCGTCGGCGACGCCGCCTTAAGAATTGGCTAACTTTAACAATACTGACCCCATAATTATAGCTGTAAGGTGTGCACCGCGCACCTTACCAATTCCCAATTCCCAATTCAACTAATACCATAGCTTTGTAATTTTAGAAACTGCATCTTGATAATAATCCATTCTCCCCTGCTGCTTAAAAAGCCCTGCTGCTTTCTGAAAATCCTCAAATGCTCCCTGAACCTCTCTCAATTTATATCTAGTCACTCCTCGGTTGAAGTAAGCTTTAGCAAAATCGCGATCGAGGCGAATTGCTGACTCAAAGTCAGCTAGTGCTGCCAGGGAATTTTGCATTTGCAGGCGGATAGCACCTCGGTTAAAATAAGCGTGGGTGAAATTGGGGTTGAGCCGCAGTGCCGAGTTGTAATCTGCGATCGCCGCAGCATAATCTTTTAAACGAGTCAGCATAAACCCTCGATTGCTGTAATACTTGGCTCGGGAAGGATTGAGTTCGATGGCGGTAGTTAGATCTTCTACGGCCAACTGTTTTTCGCCTAATTTGTAGCGGGCCATACCTCGATCGTTGTAAGCTGACGCGAATTGGGGATTAATGTTAATTGTGGCAGTAAAATTTTTAATCGCACCGTGCAAGTCTTGTTGTTTGAGATTTTTTAAACCCTGAGTGTAAAACTTTCTGGTGCTAGCCTTTAAAATTGCCTCTTGTCGAGATTCAGCTTGCTCGGCCGAAAATACTTTGCCTGCAATATTAGGGAATCGCAAAGATTCGATCGAATGGAAAATACTTGTGACAACTAATTGGCTTGGGAGAATGGGGATTGTAGGCATGAGAGGGGAAATGTTCAACTGTATGCTCTCATTTTGCTCGATATTTTACCTATTGGCAGTGATATCCATACTCTCAGAAACGTGATAAGTTTGATGATATTGGGTGATGCTGGGGCTTGAGTTGTGTGAGGAGAGTTCGGCTGAGTTAGTGATGCCGATCGCAATTAAGAAAAATTACGCCTACAACCCTTTAAATATAAGCTTTTTAGGCTACATGAACGGTTTCTTGATTCCCATATTCAGCAGTTCCTACCAGGATTGTTTGCAGGTATGCCCCAGCAGGTGCGATCGCAACTGCCCGCCGCCAGTATTACTTTGTAGCGATATTCTGTCCGTAAATCCCGATCGAGCTTGCGGTCATCTTATACCGGATTTTTAGGAAAAATATTAGTTTGGCAGCGAGGCATCTGTAAAGCAAGCGTGTTTCTCACTCAAAGCGCGTCTAAGACTGTCTGAGTTAAGTTTGTGCCTGCGCCCACGCTAATTAACATTTCACTAATATTTTTGAGTAATCTTGCTGAGGAAAGTTGCAGGTTATTTGTTATGCTTTGATTAGACATCAATAATTTATGGCGCAAATTAGTGTCAATGAAAAAAGTTATGAGGTTGAAAATTTGGTTCGCGGCAGTGTTGGCGATCGTCCTGTTCACTCTCAACTTAACTCCTCCTGTTATGGCCGCCAATGCAGAGGATTTGAGTCAGCTATTAAAAGATAATTGGTGCGTCAGTTTTTTGTGGAAGCAGTGCGATTTGAATGCTGTCGATTTGCGGGGAGCTAATCTCGAAAAAGCCAACTTGAGCGGCGCAAATTTGTCCGGCGCAAATTTGTCCAGTGCTAATTTAAAAAATGCTGACCTTTCAGGCGCAGACCTCAGCGGCGCTAATTTAGCAAATGCTGATATTTTAGGCACGGATCTCAGTCGAGCAAATTTGACAGAAGCTAATCTTAACTCCACAAAATTGTGGGATGCCAATCTGACCTTGGCAAATCTGAGTCGCGCCAATTTACAAGATGCTAATTTGTTAGATTCTAGACTTTGGGGAAGCAATCTCACCCAGGCTAATTTAACGGAGGCGACGCTGCACGGTGCTGACTTGCAATATGCTAATTTGGCGGACAGTAATTTGACTGGTGCTGACTTGCACAGCTTCTTTTTCCGAGGTTCCAAACAAGTCACAAATTTGAGCAATGCTAATTTAGAAGGCGCTATTTTAACCGGAGCAAATCTCAGAGGTGCAGTGCTGGCCGGGGCAATAATGCCAGACGGTTCTATTAATGAAGACAGTGGCTTTAATTTAAAGTAAAGTTAAATTAAAGTCTGTCTGAATAATTTGCCTAATACCATTTTTCTAAAGTTATGCTAGAGTTACCTGAAAAGTAAAGGAGAATATTAAAATGTCTGGGCGTCCTC